>CAIWDQ010000127.1 GCA_903911455.1 uncultured bacterium | reverse complement strand
CTGTCTGCCCGACAAAAAAACAGTCCGGGTGAAAAGTCAGGGGTCGAAAGTAGCCGGTTTGTCATTGGTTAGTCCGGGTTTAGTCCAGATTTTATGTTTTCGTACGCTTGTTTATAACGGCTGAGGCTAAATATAGTGCGGGTCTGCGTAAGATTTAACTGTCGAAGTGCCGGAAAATCTGATGCGTTGCATAAAATTCCGATCAGCTCTGAATCCCGCATTATATTTAGCCTTTGTTAGGCGCTGATTATTTTTTTATCTGTCTTTTATCTCTCAGTCTATCAAATACATAATCAAATTCATCCTTCCTCTCAAAAGGGACATCTTGGTACAAAATGTCAAAATCCTCAAAATAATCTTGACGAGCATATTTATTCTGTTTTACGTTTTTAAATCTAATAGAAACTATTCGTCCATTCGTCTTTAAAGAATCAACTTCATTGTATAAACTATCCAAAGTCATGGAAGCATTCCCTCCACATAGTATACTTATGATAATTGCATCTGAAGACATAAAACTCACAATTGACCCTTCTTCATAATTGAAATAATCGGGGCCTATGAAGTCTTTTGGTAATTTAATAGAATCAGTCTGATTATAACAAAGAAAGGAAAAAGTCTTGAGGCTCTCGGAATTGATGCTAGCCTGACTAAAAACTATCTGGGAAATTAATGAAAAAATAAGTGGCAAGGTATAATTTCTCATTGTCTAGTTTTTATCAATTTGCGCCTAACGTTTGAGGCTAAGTATAGTGCGGGGCAGCGGTAGATGGAATAGTCGGGGTGCCTGAAAATTTAATGCGATAAATAAAACATTCGGTTGCTCTGAGTCCCGCATTATGCTTAGCTGTTGTTAGCAACCGTAATTATTTGTTTTTCACGGGAACTAATAGTCCGTATCTCTTATCCAAAACATTACACCAACAAAGATCATATCTATCGGGTAAATATTCAAGGTTATATGTGACTAAAATCTTCTTTGACTCATATGGTTTAAGTCTTATCGGTATCCCAATTGCTTTTAACTCCCAATAATTAAATATCCTCTTTGCAGGGTCATTTAATGAGTCCCCAACCTCAATTTTTATGTATTTCGTGTCAGATTGAAATAGATCATCTATCGGCTCGGAATGAATCTTAAATTTACATATAGAATCATTAACTTTTTCAAGTGTAAATTGACTTTGAGCAGTTAAATAGAAACTAAAAATTTTATCAGAGTCGTAATTAAAGCTGTCAATTTCTTTCTTTTGCTGAACTGACAAAAATGACTTGGCAACAGAGTTATATGAATCCATAAATGCATCTACATTTTCATATGACAGATCGTCGGGCGCGAAATCATACGTATCTATTCCAAACTTATGATAAAGACATTTTAGACATCCCGTACTAAAAGGTCCAGAATAGGTCAAAATTCTTTTGTTACCTTTAACACTATCATGTTCGGATAATCTTCTGCCAAAACATTTTGATTCACCAATAGTATACTTATCTGTCGTATCTGTTGTCAATTCATATAATATATCATTGAGTGAGTATTTAGAGATGTCGTCGCAAGTAATCTTTTGTGAATAAAGATTACAGCATCTAAGTGCGATTAAAACTACAATTAGTGGTTTCATAGTATGGTTGCTAACGGCGGCAGCTAGGCATAGTGCGGGTCTGCGGGAGATGGAATAGTCAAGGTACCTGAAAAGATAAAGCGATTGATGAACTTTCGGTTGCTCTGAGACCCGCATTATGCTTAGCTGTTGTTATGTTGCGTTGATTTTATTTATCAGGTTAATAATCACTTTTATCATGG
>CAIWDQ010000126.1 GCA_903911455.1 uncultured bacterium | reverse complement strand
TGAGAACTTTAATTTTATATATGACAAAACATGGTTGTGTGGAAAAAATAGCAAACATGTTGAAAGCGAGAATAGGAGAGGGGGTTGATATTCGTAATCTCAAGAATGATTACTCTATTGATTTGAATAATTACGACAACGTAATAATAGGTAGTTCTATTCATATGGGGAAAATACCAAGGCGTATGAATAAGTTTTGCAAAGAGAATTCCGGAATTCTTATTAATAAACATTTAGGCTTGTATCTTTGCTGTATGTTTGAAGGTGAGATTGCTGAAAAGCAGTTTGCCGATTCTTATCCACAGATTTTACGTGATCATGCAATAGCTTCTGATATTTTAGGAGGTGAATTCAACTTTAAAAAGATGAATTTTATTGATAAAATGATTGTTAAAAGGGTTGCTAGCATCACCGAAAGCGTTTGTAGAATAGATAATGAGAAAGTAGTAGCTTTCGCCGAAAAATTTATTCAGTAATCATACTAAAAAATAAAATGTCGTCATTGCGAGGGCTTTGTCCAAAGCAATCTCTTTATTAGATTGCTTTACTCAGTTCGCATTGACGACATACTATTTTATAACCTTAAGTACTTTAGGCTTTTTAGGCACTTTAGATACTAATTTTTATTTTCTGATTACATCAACGAAAGTTCTAATTTAGCAGTTTTGGTTTCTGACTTGTTAGCTACATAAAAACATTTCTTTAATCCTAAAGCAGGTATCATCACTTCTCTTCCCCCCAGCACTTCTGTTGCATCATCAGGAATAATATTATTCATTATTGGTTCGTCGGTAGTAAAATAAAAGACAGATTCGGTACCAAAAACTGTTAATAAAATTTTGTCGGATTGTACATAAGAAAAATCTGCTAATACTAGAGATAATTTCTTCAATGTTAAGTTTAAAGCTTTTAATATTGGATCACCTTGAGCATTTTTATGATTTGGATGAAGAACACTTGGTTTAAAATATTTTGATGCTATACCTGGTTCATCAATAAAAGCTGCTGCTACAATAAGCATATTCAACCACATCTGACGTTTGAAACGTAGTAATATATTTTTATACCCTGCTCTTTCTAACGTTAAAGACTGAGAAGCCAATCTCTGAGTTTCATATGCTGTGATATAATCAGCATCAAATGCTGCAAACAATGTTTTAGTTGGTATACCTAATTCAGTTACATATTTAGCTGTTAAATCTTTTAATCTGGAAGTTAAAATTCCCTGATGACTCAAAGGTGCTTTATCATATTCATTTAAAAGACCAGGAAAAAATTCTTTATCAATAACATCAGGGTTGGTTTTGAATGCTTTTTTTACATCAGGCATCAATTCAACTACTGCTGCATAAAATCCTCTATATGTTCTTTTTCTTCCCGAAACACCTTTGCCCTGATCTTGAATAAATTGATCAATATTTTTAACTGCTATTCTAAGTTCTCCAACTATACCTGTTGTAGCAATAACCTGAGCCAGTATTGTTGGTTTGGTACTTACTGTTACAGCAGTAAGATCGTATTCGCCAAATTCAAGCCATCTAAATCCTGAAGCATTTATAGGTATTAATGGATTCTCTCCTGTAACATCAAAAGCGTTCATAATTATATGTATTAATTAAAATACAAAATTACTTATAAAAAGGATGCATCCTAAAATAAAATCCTCACATATAAGAGGTTTTACACGAACATATAAGAGGAATATGTGTCATCAATATGACTTTAATGTTGACATATATCAACATTAAAGAATTATTATTTGTTAAAGGCATAACAAACGGTTCGTTACGAATTTTAAGATTTTAAATTGTAAAATTATTAAATGAAATAATATTTTTTAAATTTCTTATAATTAAAAGAAAAGTTCAGATTAAAGTTCTTTAAATAAAAAAAAGTATATGTAAGATTGCAGTACATATTCTGAAATTTACAGATACAAATAATGAACCTACTTTTAGTATTATAAAAATTCAAAACATCAAGATCAGACATCATATTAGTATTTCATAAATTGGAAATATCAAAAGTAGGTTTGATAAGTACATTCTCAAAATTCAAAATAATAACATCAATGAATAAATGATGATTTTTAAATTTAAGAATTGATTTTTCAAGTTTACATTGGGCATTATTGAAATCAAAATAGGTCGTTGCAACGTTGCATCATGCTATATTGAAAACAAAATAGGTCGTTGCAGCGTTGCATCATGCTATATAGAAAACGAAATAGGTCGTTGCAGCGTTGCAACATGCTATATAGAAAACGAAATAGGTCGTTGCAGCGTTGCAAAATGCTATATAGAAAACGAAATAGGTCGTTGCAACGTTGCATCATGCTATATTGAAATCAATAATGGTCGTTGCAAATCTGAATATGGTTTTTTTGAATTGTAAAACATTATAATCATGCCTGTTATAAAAACTCTCAAAAATACACTTTGGCATGATATTTGTGATGAATTAGTTTTTTATTTCACAAATTAAGTTGCTTTTAATCAAAATAGTTCTTACAAGTTTAAATAATGTTAAATTAAAGAAGCAATTGTAATTTTGAAATAATAAAAGCGTTAGATTGATAGTATAAAAACAAATAGCTATTTTAAAAATAAGTTCCCCTGTTCTTTTAATGTACTTAACAACAAACACATCATCTCCGGGAATTGGATGATATTATTAAATTAATACACTTATAAAATGAAAAAGAAAGTTGTTTTATTTATTGTGGCATTTTTTGCCATTATCGCCTGTAAGGCACAAACAGAGAAAGGTAAAATGTTTATTGGCGGCCTCATGAATGCCTCTTACAGTACTAGTTCGTACTACGATACCTCTGGTTTAACACGTTCTAACAAAGATTACAAATTTAGTATAACGTCAAATTACGGTTATTTTATTAAAGATAATATTGCTATCGGTGTAAATTTAAATTTTTCAACAGCAACTACACATATTGATTTGATAGATCCTCCTGACCCTTCTTATTACAATAATGCAACTGACTTAATTTATGGCGGGGGAGCTTTTATACGTTATTACAAAAAAATAATTGGCAATTTAAATCTTACCTTTACTGGAAAACTTGGATATAATTATGAAGATCTTAAAAATAATTATGTATCTACTACATCAAATACAGAATATAAAACAGAGATTTATAATGCTGCTATTATCCCAGGATTAGTTTATTTTATCAGCCCAAAGTTTGGCATTGAAACCACTTTTGGTAATCTCTCTTATACTTATACTAACTATAAAGATAACCTTTCAACTTCAGGAACTCATTCAAGTAATGGAGATTTGCAATTAAATTTTACTTTCTCTACTTTTCAATTTGGTTTAAGTTACTATTTTTAATATTTTAATTATATGAAAAAAGTAATTTTAATGATATTGGCAATTCTAGCCTTTACAACTACCTATTCACAAACCGAAAAGGGTAAGATGTATATAAATGGAAGTTTTAGCTTCGATAATAATATTTCAAATCAAACATATGCAAATGATACTTATGATGGTAAAAGATTGAGTTTATCATTTTCTCCGGGTTTTGGTTACTTTATAAAAGATAATCTTTCAATAAGTGGTGGATTAACTTTTAATATTAGCAATAATTATAATGTACAGCATGAC
>CAIWDQ010000125.1 GCA_903911455.1 uncultured bacterium | reverse complement strand
TAATAAAATAGATAAATAAATTTCAATAATGAAATTATAAATTTAACAAATTGTAAAGTACAATCAATTTAATCCTATTGAATAAGTAAATATTAAGATTAAGACTGCATTTTATTTGTTGTCTGAAGGTAATTTTGGTCTCTTAAGCTTCGAAGTATTCTCTTCCACTTTGTATCTTACAATCTCTCTTACCAAATCTATGGGGATAGGTTCGTTTATTGGGAACTGTATAGCACCTTTTGAGGTCTTGAACTCCTTTAAGGCTTCTTTAAATACTATAATTGGCGATGCAGTTGGATAAAATCCTACATGATTTTTAGCTGCAGCAAACCAAACTAACATCCCGTTTTGTTTATAGCCGGGCATGTTATAACTTATTACTTCCTGTGCTTCGGGAGCAGCTTCTTTAATTGCTTTTCTTAAGTTATCTAAGATAACTTTTACTTCTTCGGGCAAAGTAGCTAAGTATTCGTCAACAGTTTTGAAAGTTATTTTTGTTTCCATATTTATTTAGAAATTGAAAATATTTAAGTTTATTATAATACAATATTTATATCCTATTGTTTACCACAAAGCAAAATTAACACCTGCTTGTCCGTACCAACCTTGCAAAAGATTTATCTTTTCCTAAAACATAAATCACCAAATCGCGACATCACAAATTTATTTTAGAATAAAGATGAGATTGAAATTTCTATATAGATAAAAAATACTACATTTGCATCTTAGAAATTTACAGCACTAATTATAAATAATAACAAAGATTTTAAATGCAATACGGTCACTTTTCAAAAGACGGCAAAGAGTATATCATTGAGAAGATGAATACACCAAGCCCATGGATTAATTATCTTTACAACGGCAGATATTTTACAAGCATCTCTAATAATGGCGGTGGGATGAGTTACTTTAAGAGTCCTTTGCACGGGCGTGTAACGCGTTATCGTATCAATGAGGTTCCTTACGACAGACCTGGTAAGTATATTTATGTTAAAGATAACGAAACCGGTGAAGTTTGGAGCTTAACCTGGCAACCTGTAAGCAAACATTTGGAATGTTATAAGCTTGCACATGGTTTTGGGTACACTCGTTCCGAAGCAAGTATTAATGGTATTGATTCTTCTGTACTTTATTTTGTTCCACAAGATGAGGACCAGGAGCTTTGGAAAACTACTCTAAAGAATATTAGTGATAAGCCTCGTAAGTTATCTGTTTATGGATATTCGGAACTGGCTTTGGGACATGCTTTAGTAGATTTGATTAATCAATGCGATGATCAGCATTTCAACCGTTCGCATTTCGAAAAGGATTTAAATGCTATCTTCTCAACTAAGACTTATTGGGTAACCCAAACAAAAGGAACCCAGCAACAAGAGAATAAAGAATGGGATCAATGGACGTTCTTTACCTCTAATCTTCCAGCTATAGGTTACGAAACTGTTCGCGAACGTTTCATTGGTTTATATAGAAATGAAAACAATCCTGAAAGTATAGAGAAAGATAATCTTTCGTGTCAGGATACCGACTTTGGTAATGTTGTTAATGCCCTTAAAATAGATATAGAACTACAGCCCGGCGAATCTAAAGACCTTATCTTTACTTTAGGTGTGATTGAAAAGCTTAAGTTTGATGAACTCAAAGAACAACGCGTTAATAAATATAAAGATGTAGCTGCTGTTGATGCTGCATTTGCAAAGGTTAATAAAGTTTGGGATGATTACTTCGCTCATACTTCAGTTGAAACTCCTGATGAAGATGTAAATATCTTTATGAAGTACTGGATTCCTTATCAAGCTAAGGTTGCTTTTGATGTAGGTCGTGTTGCAAGCTTTTATTATTGGGGAATAGGCAGAGGTTTTGGCTTCCGCGATACTTCTCAGGATACTATTGCAGTTACAATTTCAAATCCTGATAAAGCTAAGGAACGTATTCTTTTGCTTTCGCGACAAATGAGAACTGATGGTAAGGTTTATCATCATTTCCATGGAGATGGCGAAGGTGAATTCACTCATCATTGCGACGATCCATTGTGGTATATGCTTGCCGTTTGTGAATATTTAAAAGAAACAGGAGACTTTGAATTACTTAATAATAACCAACGATTTATTGATGAAGGAAAAGAAGGTAGTGTTCTGGAACATATGCTTGCTGTTGTAAGTTATGCTAAGAATAATCTTGGTGTACACGGTCTTCCCATCTTTGGTAGAGGTGATTGGAATGATACTTTAGATTATATAGGTGGTGATGAAGGTGGTGAAAGCGTTTGGGGAGGCATGTTCTATGCTGCCATGCTTAATCTCTTTATTGAGCTTTTAGAATATTTAGGTAAGGATAAAGAAAAGGATGAGGTTACTTTTGTTCGCGACATGCTTGTTAAAGCTGTTGATGATAACTGCTGGGATGGTGAATGGTATATCCGTGCTTTCGGTGGGAAGGGACGTAAAGTAGGCTCTAAAGAGAATACTTATGGTAAGATCTTTTTAAACACGCAGATATGGCCTGTTCTTGCAGGCTTCCCTGATCATACTCGTTTGGTTACTGCTATGGATAGTGTTAAAACGTATCTAGATTCTCCCGAAGGACCAAAGAAATGTTCTCCTGCATGGAAAGAAATAGATCCTAACATTGGATTGGTTACCCGTTGTGTTTGGGGAAAGAAAGAAAACGGAGCAGTGTTCTGCCATCCTACTACATGGGTTATTCAGGCAGAAACAATGTTGGGAAGAAGTAATCAGGCTTTTGATTATTTCAAGAAGATGTTACCTAATAGAATTGATAGCGACACTTTTGTTGCCGAACCTTATGTGTATTCTCAATATATAACCAGTAATGAGCATTCACAACCCGGTCGTGCAAGTCATTCTTGGCAGACCGGCTCTGCTGCCTGGATGTATCGCGTAAGTTATGATTATATTCTCGGCTTACGTCCTACTTATAGTGGACTGCTTATTGACCCTGCAATTCCAACACATTGGGATACTTTTAAAGCAAAGAGGATGTATAGAGGAACTCTTTATAATATAGAAGTTCTTAACCCAAATCATGTTGAGAAAGGTGTTAAAGAAATAGTTGTTGACGGTAAAATGATTGTTGGGAATGTTCTACCTGTTTCAACAAATAAAGAATGTAATGTTAAAGTTATAATGGGAATTTAATTTAATTAAAATAATATAAACATGAAAAGACATGCAAAAAGTCCGATACTGACCAGAGAAGATATTCCTTATATTTATCCACAACTTGTTGATGCTACCTCTGTATTTAACCCGGGTGCAATAAAGTTTGGAGATAAATATTTACTTATGCTAAGGGTTCAGAGCCGTTCAAGGGAGACTTTTATGGTGATGGCCGAGAGTGCGAATGGTATTGACTTTAAAGTTGAAGACAAGATAGTAGATTTTAAAGGTATTGAAAAGATTACTGATAAGATTTATCATATTTATGATGCAAGGATATCCAAAATTGAAGGCACTTATTATATTATGTTTGCAATGGATATGGATGCAGGATGTCAGTTGGGCCTTGGTAAAACTGATGACTTTAAGAACTTTGAATTTTTAGGGATTACTTCTAATGAAGATATAAGGAACGGTGTTCTTTTCCCTGAAAAGGTTAATGGGAACTATCTTCGTATGGATCGCCCAAACAGATCTCGTCATGATAATGGCACAACTTCCGGAAGTACTATCTGGTTGTCTAAATCTACTGATCTTCTCAACTGGGAACCTTTAGCTCCATTAATTGATGGACGTTTCCATTACTGGGATGAGTTCATTGGTTCAGGACCTCCTCCTGTAAAAACTCGTAAAGGTTGGTTACATATTTATCATGGTGTGGCAGGGCACTTCGGAAGTTCCAATATTTATCAGGGAGGTGTGATGTTATTAGACCTTAATGATCCTACCAAAGTTATTTCACGTAGTTGGTGTAATATTTTAGAGCCTCGCGAAATATATGAACTGGCTGGGCAAGTACCTAATGTTGTGTTCCCAAGTGGGATGATAGTTATGGAATACGATAACGAAGGTTTTGCTTTACCGGATAGTGAAGTGTATGTTTATTATGGTGCTGCTGATACTTGCGTGGGCTTGGCGGTAACAACTATTCATGAACTTTTAGAACAAACAAATCAATAAAGAGGCTTTTAGCAGTTTAGACTTTTAGACTATTAGGGAAACATAATTAGGTGTTTAGCTTTTTAGACTATTAGGGAAATAAAATAATGAATAAATAATAATAAACATTAAGGCTAAAAGCCTAAACGACTAAATGGCTAAACACCTTTTCCCTTAAAGCCTAATAGTCTAATAAGCTAAAAGCCTAAAAAGAAAACAATGAGAGATTATAAAAAACTAAGAGCTTTTGAACTTGCTGATGATTTAGCAATTCAAATATATAAGGTTACTAAGTCTTTCCCAAAAGATGAAGTGTATGGTATAACTTCGCAAATGAGAAGGGCAGGAGTTTCTGTACCTTCTAATATTGTGGAAGGATGTTCTCGTGAAAGTCAACCAGAATATCTTAGATTCTTAGAGATTGCTTTTAGTTCGCTAAAAGAGTTACATTATCAATTTTCAATAGCAACTAGATTAAAATATGTAAATGAAATTGATATTAATGAATGTGAAATAAAATTAACTGAAACTGGGAAAGTCTTAGGTGCATTAATTAGATCAATAAGAAATAGCTAATAGGCTTTTAGCTGTTTAGGC
>CAIWDQ010000124.1 GCA_903911455.1 uncultured bacterium | reverse complement strand
TGAATTTTATCAAGAAATAAAAAGTAACATAACAAATGGATACTAATAAAAATAAGTATACTAAGAAACAAGGCTTACCTCCGGGCACTCTTATACATACTGGTGAGGTTTTTGAAAAAGAAACTCTTATAACTTTAATTAGTTATAATAATGATGAATATTTTATAAATGAATCAACAAGCATTGAGGAGATTCTTTTATTAATAAAACCTAATTATGTAAACTGGATTAATATTACAGGTCTTCAGGATGTGGATATTATAGCTAAGATTGGGAAAGAGTTTTGCTTACATAATCTTATGCTTGAAGATATTCTAAATACCCATCACTTGCCAAAGGCTGAGGATTATGGAAAGCATTTGTTCTTTACAATGAAGGCTCTTGATATGAACCAGATTGATCATTCAATTAATAAAAAACAATTAAGTTTTGTTTTAGATAAGAATTATCTAATCACTTTTCAGGAAACTAAAAGCAATTTATTTGACCCTATAATTGATAGGATCAAACATAAAAAAGGAAGAGTTAGGAACATGCAATGTGATTATCTTTTTTATGCATTACTGGATGTAACCGTTGATTCTTACTTTACTCTGATAGAATATCTGGATGATCAATCGGAAGAAATTGAGGAAGAATTGTTGAATAACCCTACACGCGAAGTGGTAAAAAAAATACAGCAAAAACGAAAGGAACATCTCTCATTAAAGAAAGCAATTTATCCTTTGCAGGACGAGATAAGGAAAATATTTCATCTGGAAGAGGACTTAATACAAAAGACAACACATATTTATTTTCAGGATGTGATAGATCATCTGCAACAAATAGTTCAGAGTCTGGAGTCATTCAGAGAAATTGTTTCTAACCTTTTGGAACTTTATCTTGCCAACAACGACATTCAAATGAATGATGTAATGAAACGTCTGACGGTTGTTGCCACTGTTTTTATACCTCTCACATTTATCGTGGGTTTATATGGAATGAATTTCAAAAACATGCCCGAAATACAATGGGAGCATGGTTATATATATGTTTGGGTATTAATGATAGGGATTACTGCATTTGTAATGGCTTATCTTAAAAAAAGAAAATGGTTTTAACTACTTTTCCCTGGGGGCATCAAAGAAGATTTAATGCTTACGCAGATCATTTCAGAAAAGAGTTTGGCGAAAGGATACAAAAGCTTTCCATAAACGTCGGATTTACTTGCCCTAACAGAGATGGCTCGGTAGGAATCGGCGGATGTACTTATTGTAATAATAATGCCTTTAATCCATCGTATTGTAAACCTGCTAAGTCGGTTACACAACAGATTGAAGAAGGAATAGAGTTTCATGCAAAGCGTTACAGAAGAGCCGAAAAGTATTTAGCATACTTTCAAGCGTATTCAAATACATATGATTCGTTAGCTAAGCTTAAAAAAATATATGACGAAGCTTTACAACACCCTTCAATAATTGGTTTAGTGATAGGTACACGCCCAGATTGTGTTGACGAGGAGAAACTAAACTACTTTGCGGAGCTTTCAAAATCATACTATATAATAATAGAGTATGGGATAGAGAGTTGTTATGATAAAACGTTGCTGGCAATTAATCGTGGTCATGATTATTACACTTGCGTGAAAGCTATTGAAAACACTGCTTCAAAAGGGATAAGGACGGGGGCGCATTTAATTTTTGGATTGCCAGGAGAAAGTATTGAAGATATGTTGGCTGAAGCCGAAATACTTTCTAAACTTCCGCTTAATAATATTAAATTTCATCAGTTACAAATCATAAAGGATACTGCAATGAGCCAGCAGTATAAAGATCATCCTGAAGACTTTACTTTTTTTAGTTTAGATAATTATATTGATTTTATTGTTGACTTTCTAGAGAGATTAAATCCTTCGTTTGTTGTAGAAAGATTTGCAGGGGAAGTTCCACCAAGATTTCTGGAAGGTCCTGGTTGGGGATTGATCAGAAATGACCAAATATTGAATAAAGTGGAGAAGAAATTGGAAGAAAGAGATACCTGGCAAGGGAAATTATATTTTAAATAATCAATAAAATAAAAATAAAAAACATCAAACTTAATAATAAAGCTTAACTTTGTATTCTTATAATAATAAAAAAAATACTACTTAAAACAAACATAAAACTCATACAATGAAAAGATTTTACACAGATGAACAGCTTGAATTTTTGCTTGAGAATCCTGATATGCTTTTCTGGAATATGTCGAGAGATTATATGTTTACACACGATGAACTGAGGAAGTATTATAAATATCTGAAATGGAATTTTGTGAGCAATAATCATCGTATGCATTGGACTATAGATATTATGGATGAGTTTATTGATGATTTGGATTTCAGCAGGCCAGGCGAACATTATTCGGTAGGTTTTCTATCAATGAACAGATCTTTACCTTGGTCAATGGAATTGCTTGAGCGTTATAAAGACCGCTGGGACTGGCGAATACTTGTTTATAATGAATCTATTTTGAAAGATGCAGATATTTTGTTTTATTGTTTTGAAAAACTATTGGAAACATCAAGTCATGAAGATGCAATACAGATGAAGCTGAGGTGCATGGCTATGGATTGCAGGGATGATAAATATTATCCGCACGAAATGATTATGGACTATATTTATAGATCGGAAATTCCCGAAGAACAACTTACAAGCTGGGATCAGGTGGTTGATCTTAAGGATCCTGACTGGAATTTGATAAGCCGTAATACTTTGCTTCCCTGGGACGAAAAAATAATTGAAGTATATAAAGATGAACTTAAGTTTGAGACGCTTTCGATGAATAAAGCGGTGCCCTGGGATATTGATCTTATAAAGAAATTTAAAGACAACGTATCTTTTGGGATTTGGGATCCGGGCGATGGTAACAATCCCGGAACTACTTTTGGGGGGCTTTGCATGAATGATGAAATAAAATGGAACTCCGAAATGCTTAATGAGTTTTATGATGATATTTGTTTTATGTCAATTTCAAAAAACGAAGGTGTTGACTGGAATTTAGATATGTTAATTGAGTTTGATGATGAGTTGCATAAGGGCATGACTTATTTTAATAAATCAGTCTTCAGACGCACATTCCCTAATTTATGTAATCATGATAATATGAAGAAAATGGCGGATATACTTATTAAAAAGTTACCACCAGATTTTTACGATTAAAAATAGATAGCTTAAAGGAAAGAATTAT
>CAIWDQ010000123.1 GCA_903911455.1 uncultured bacterium | reverse complement strand
TTTTTTTCATTTTTCTTATATCGAACTCAGGTTATAAATAGTAATTTCAACTCATTTTATATGAATAGTATGATATTTGTTTACTGTTTGATTGAATGCTATTTTTATTTCTTTAGTTTTGTAAAATACCAAAGAAATATCATCATCAAAATAAAATAAATCAAAATAATAAAAAAAAGTACAATAATAAAGAAAAATTTAAGTAGTTAAAATGTATTCCATTTGTGAATGATTCAAATATTATTTAGGAAGAGATTTAATAGTTTGCTCTAATTCCTTATACCATTTAGTTCCATATTTACGTATAAGAGGTTGCTTCAGAAATTCGTAAACTGTTACATTTAAACGCTTCCCATTTACCAAAGCTTTCTCGCAAATAGGCCATTTGTGATAATTTACAGCATCAAATTCCTTGTAATTTTCGATACGGATAGGGTATAAATGACAAGAAACAGGTTTCTGAAACTTGACCTTGCCTTCTTCGTATGCTTTTTCAATAGCACATTTAGCAATTCCCTCGTCAAAATAACAATAGGCGCATTCGCGGTGATTGATGAGGGGTGTGACGAAATGACCGAGCGCATCATAATCAAAAACACCAAATTCTTCTATACTTTTAATGCCTTCGGGAGTAAGATAGGGAAGGATGTTCTCAATTTCGTCCTCAAGAATACTGATTTCTAATTCATCAAGAGGAGCACCGGCGTCACCTTCAACACAACACGCACCTTTACATTTGTTTAAATCGCATACAAAACAAACTTTGTAAACGTCGTCAGAAATTATTGTATTTTCAATTGAAATCATGCGTTGAATGATTATTTAATTTTTAATGTAATCTAATAGAAGTTTAAAGATTTCTGAATATTTAGTAAAAGGAAGCTTCGCAGAAGTATCAAAAATATTATGATATTCGGTGTCTTCTCCACCCATCGCATATATAAAGATAGACTTAACTCCTTTTTGATAGAAAGGACAATGATCACTATTGCACGACTCACCTCTTTCAACAACTGCCTTTAGATAATTAGATTTTTTATTGAGCTCTACCATCTTTTCGTATTGTTGCTTGTAAGTAGAAGCATTAACAACAGTAATACCTTCACTACCTGTACCAACCATATCTAAATTAATCAGAAATTTAATTTTAGATAAAGCGAATAAAGGGTGTGAAGAATAATATTCAGAACCCCACAAGCCACATTCCTCACCCGTAAACAAAATAAAAGCAATAGAATATTCAGGTTGATTCTCAGGCTTCGAATAATATTTAGCTAGATCAAGGACCATTGATGTTCCACTGGCATTATCGTTAGCTCCCGGGAAATAAATATCCTTACCCATCCTTCCAAGATGATCATAATGAGCTGTGAACACATAAAATGAATCAGGATTAGTCTTGCCTTTTACATACCCAACAATATTATACAAACGATAGCCATCTTCAAATGTAGCTTCTATTTCTATAGTTATTTTTTTAGGCTTTATTGATGAAAAAAGATCTCTTGTAATTGTTATTTTTACAAAATCATTAACACTTACTCCATCTGATGCACCCCAGGTAAGTTTGTCATTTATATAAATATAACCTTTTGCCTTTAATTTATTTTCACCCTTAAAGGATTCAAGAAATTTAGTGACAATAGTATCTTTAATTCCCTTTTTATCTATTAAAATAAACTTATCTTCATTGTTTTTAGAAAGGATTTTATCAATATCTTTTTGAGAATTTAGATTGGTACTATCAAGTATTACAACTTTGAACTCTCCTTTAATAGCTGGAGAAGAAAGCGATACTAAATAATCAACACCTGCTTTGAGTTTTATTTTATCAAAAATAATATCCATCTTTCCCGGAAAGGTATTTATGGATTTATAGTATGGTTGCATAAAACTACTACCAAACTTTGATAGTTTCATTTTAGCAAATTCATTATCCAGAAAATAAGCTGCTGTTTTATTGCCCTCGTTTACATAACCTCTTCCGTTAAAATTAGGGGAAGTAAGCGAATCTAACATTCTACGGGCATAAATGGTATCCTGACTATTTGCATTAAATGCAAAAAAGATACTGATGAATAATAGAATATTTTTCATTATAATCAGATTTTATTAAAGTATATTCCCAAGCTGTTCTTTTATCTTTTCAAGCTCATCTTTCATCTGAACTACGATTTTCTGAATAGAAACATCATTAGCTTTTGAACCTATCGTGTTGATTTCTCTACCTAATTCCTGACAAACAAAAGAAAGTTTTTTACCTGAAGAAGCCTTTTCATTTAAAGTATCAATAAAATAATCAAGGTGTTTCTTTAAACGGATTTTTTCTTCAGTAATATCTATTTTTTCTAAATAATAAATAAGTTCCTGTTCAAATCTGTTTTTGTCAACTTTAGTTGTGTCAATTATTTCGGTAAGATTGTTTTGAATTCTTTCTTTAATAATATTCATTCTTGCTTTTTCGTAAGGTTCAATTGATGTAAGTAGCTCACCTATTAAGCTAATACGCCCTTCCATATCTTTTCTTAAAATAGTACCTTCGGCAATTCTAAAGCTATCTACCTTGGCAACTACATCCTCAATTGTATTTATAAAACGCACCCATTCTTCTTCAGTAACATTATCTGTTAACGAATTAAATATATCTGGCATTTTTATTAATAAAGAATAATAATCAGTAGGTTCCTGACCAATTTCTTTTGATAATTCTTTTAACTCTCTATAATGCGAAAGTGCAGTGTTCTTATTTATAGTGTAATCGGAAATAGCTCCGGTGATTTCGTAGGTTATGTAAAGATCAATTTTACCGCGTTCAAGTTTATTTGAAATAATATTCCTAATTTCTAATTCTTTTTCGCGATAAGCGCCAGGTAATTTGGCATTAATATCAAGTTGTTTGCTATTTAAAGCTTTTAATTCGATGGTAATTCGCTTATTTTCTGTCTCACAGCTAGCTTTACCATAACCTGTCATTGATTTTATCATGTAATTTTATTATTTAGAATAAAGAGCAAAGATACTAAATATTATTAAGTAGCTTACTAATTTTATAGAATAACATTATTTTGGGATAGGGGAAGAGTATAATCTTATTTAAACGTAAACATCATATTAAAAAAGAAATTCCACAAAGTAACTACACCAATTGCAAATAGTTTTGAAACATAAAAATTCCATTTCATTTTACTTACTAAAGTCCAGAGGATAAAAGTATTTATCCCTAAACCAATCAAAGATATTAATAAGAATTTTGAATATTCGATACCTATCTCGGGATTCTGGCTATGGAATGTCCAGATACGATTTAAGATATAATTTGTACTTGCGGCAATAGTAAATCCAATTGCATTGGCAATATATTTTTGTATTTTAAAAATTTCTTTACCAAGATAAGTAAAGCCAAAATCAACTATAACTCCCGAAGCTCCAACTACTCCAAACTTTATAAATCTATGAACTATTTCTTTTGTAAGTACAAATAACATATTGTATTTTTTGAACTGCAAGTTTACATAAAATCTACGACCTATGGTTATCTTTTTAACATTCTTTGTGTTCTTTCTTTTAATAAAGAAGTATCAATAGCTATTCTTAATCCATTATAACCTTCAGAATTAATTATAGCATTGTTGATATTAAAATCTTTTTGAAGCATATAATAATAATGTTTCTGATGATAATGATAGTTTGCTAAATATTCCTGCTCTGTTTGGCCCGACGTAGGAACCAGAATTGCTTGTTTACCAAACACAGCTAAATCCATTAAAGTAGAATATCCCGACCTGCAAATTACTTTAGCCGATCTTATAAGTATATCTTTAAACTTATTTGTATTCAGATGAGAATATATAATTACATTTTTATTTAAATGAGAAACTTCTTCATCGCTATCAGGCTTGCCTCTTACAATTACAACTCTTAAATCAGTATCTTTTAATTGAGATAATATCAAATCTTCAAAAATACTCCTTTGTGGCTCGGGACCTGATACTATTATCATCAAATCATACAGATAATTAAGATTAGCTGAAGCTAAATTACTTTCATCAGAAGTAAATCTGGAGAGGATACCTATATAATAATAAGGTATAGGCAATGTATATTTATGCGATAGATCACCCGAAAGGCTAATGCCTTCATTTATATCAGGAATCCAGCATTCATCAAACTTATTAATAAAGTATTTATGAATATTATGCAGAACAGGTTCTATAAATTTTAGGTATTTAGTACTTTTAATCATCACTTGATGGGTGATGTAAATACTTTTAATCTTTTTGTTCCAACATCCAAACCTATTATCACTTATTACAATATCAATATTGTTTACTTTAATTATTTTGTCAAGCTTTTTATGTTCTTTATAAATCCCATAAAGTATTTTAGGTATTGAAAGGACCATTTTTAATGCAATATTCTTTTTATTACCATAATTAATATCATAACCTTTAAATTCTATAAACCTAAGTTGAGGAAATTCAAGTTTTAGGAATGCTAAAGGATTGTTTTCGGAAGCAATAATAACTTCAGCACCTTCATTAATTAACATATTAATGATGGGAACACATCTTGCGGCATGTCCTAAACCCCAATTTAGGGGGCAAATTAATATTTTCTTATTATTTTTCAATTTATGACTTATAATTAGCCTAACTTTACCAAGTTTTAAATAATCAACAAAAGTAATAAACTTCATCAAATAAATACGATTTTGCTAAAATTTCAGATTGCATTAACATTAATCCCCGGCATAGGGGATATTAACGGAAAAAAACTTATAACTCACTGTGGTGGTGTCGAAGCTGTGTTTAAAGAGAAGAAACATGTGCTTATGAAGATATCAGGGATCGGTGAGACTGTTGCAAATGCGATTCATAATCATGATGTTTTTGATAAAGCAGAAAAAGAAATGGAGTTTATTGAAAAATATAATATAAAACCTCTGTTTTATCTTGATAAAGCCTACCCTTCGCGCTTAAAGAACTGCATTGACAGCCCTCTTTTGATGTATTATATGGGGAATACTGATTTAAATAATACTAAAGTAATAAGTATTGTTGGAACCAGAAAGGCAACTGAGTATGGCAAAGACATTACTAAACAAATTGTAAATGATCTGGCATCACAAAATGTATTAATTGTGAGTGGTCTGGCTTATGGCATAGATACTTGCTCGCATAAAGCGGCTGTTGATATCAATCTCCCGACTGTTGGGATACTTGCTCATGGTTTAGACAGGCTTTATCCTGCTCTTAATAAGCCTTTGGCAGAAAAGATGCTTAAAAACGGTGGTCTATTAACTGAATTCAGGAGTCAAACGATTCCGGATAGGGAGAATTTTCCTAAACGTAACCGTATTATAGCAGGAATGGCAGATGCTATTATTGTTGTGGAGGCATCAAGAAAGGGAGGAGCATTGATTACTGCCGAAATTGCCAATAGTTATAATAGAGATGTGTTTGCGGTACCTGGAAGGTTGAATGATAGCTTCTCTGAAGGGTGTAATCATCTGATAAAAGTAAATAAAGCTGTATTAATTGAGTCTGCTGAAGATATTATTTATATTTTAGGATGGGAAAAGACGGGGATTGAGAATAAAAATATACAACAGAAGTTGTTTATAGAATTTACTCCTGATGAAAAGATTATATATGATTTGATATTTGAGAAGAAATCTATGGTTATTGATCAGATTATAGGAGAATCTCAACTTAGTGCTTCTAAAACGGCTGCTGCTTTGCTTAATTTGGAGTTTGAGGGAATCTTAAAAAGTCTTCCCGGAAAGATATATGTGTTGGCTTAAGCTGAAATTGTGGTGTTTACATTATAATTCCTAAATAATTTTACCTTAAAAATTAATTATTGTATTAAAATAAGCGATATCAAAACTATATTTGTGGATAATTAAGTATTTTGCATGTATATTTATCTTCTTTGCATGCATGTCTTTCTTCTTTGCAAGCATTTCTTTCTTCTTTGCAGACACATCTTTCTTCTCTGCATGCATTTCTTTCTTCTTTGCATGCATTTCTTTCTTCTTTGCATACATTTCTTTCTTCTTTGCAGACATATCTTTCTTCTTTGTACGCATTTCTTTCTTCTCTGTACGCATTTCTTTCTTCTTTGCACGGATATCTTTCTTCTTTGCAGACAATTCTTTTTCCTTTGCAGACAATTCTTTTTCCTTTGCAAGCAATTCTTTTTCCTTTGCAAGCAATTCTTTTTCCTTTGCAAGCAATTCTTTTTCCACTACTGACAATTCTTTTTCCACTGCATGGAGTTCTAAGTGTCTTGCACGCACATTAGAAGCTA
>CAIWDQ010000122.1 GCA_903911455.1 uncultured bacterium | reverse complement strand
CATCAGTTCTTTTTTTAAGAGCATAAAATTACTAAATTAAACAGAAATCTCAGTACAATTTTTTAGGGGGCTAATACAGAATTTGGACTTCACTTATCTATATTAATTTTTTACCATGTTCCGGCTGGTGAAAATAAGAAGTCAGTTAAACTGTCAATATCATATAACCATTGGTAACCTTTAGTTTCTTTTTCGCAAAATGGCTGTATAAGTTCAATCATATCTTTATATCCTTGTGAAGTCATTTCACAATAAAAATTAATATTATCTGTAGTAATAATACCATTATCTTCTTCAGTAATTTTTAACGTTAAGAAACAGTTTCGCGATTCAATAAATTTAATTGTTGAGAGTTCTAATTGTTTTCTTTCAATAATAATAGTCTGATTGAGTATCTTTAAAAACTTAATGGCTTGAGCTTTGTCAAAGTCATAAAGACGAACAATATTATCGCCATAAGCATTTATGTTTTCAATATAATCTAGTTTCATAATATGATTACAAACTAATAATGCTTAATATTATTGTGATAAATAATTGTTTAATTTAATATTCTCGTCTGATAACTCGTTTATCATATAAATCAAAAAGTATTTTATATCACATTCAATTAAAACAGTAATGCGACTATAGTTTATATATTGGACTTCTTGCATAATTAAATTTGAAGATTTTTGAATTAGAAGAATAATAATTCATTATCTTTGCAACTAATTAACGAAATACAATTTAAAAAATGAAATAATGAAAGCACTTAAACTCTCTTTAGTTGTATTATATTGTATTTTCGGATTATGTGTTTTTTGTCAAAATAATAAATCTTATCTGGCTGAGGGCTTAATTGAATATCACAATTTATTTTATCAAGGGATGAAAGACTCAGTAGCTTGTTATCGCATACCAACTGTTGTTACAGCACCTAATGGTGACTTGGTGGCTGTTATTGACGAAAGAGTTTCTAATTGCAATGATTTAAATGGGAACAAGAACATAAACATTGTATCGCGAATAAGCAAGGATAATGGGCACACGTGGTCAGCTATTAAAACTATAATTGATTTTCCATTTGGGAAGTCAGCTTCCGATCCTTCAATAATTGTTGATAATTTTACTAAAGAACTCTTTCTTTTCTATAATTATATGGATTATACAAGCGAAAAAGATGTCTACTATTTGCATGTTGTAAAAAGTAATGATAATGGCCAGACGTGGAGCGAACCTGTTGATATTACTCCTCAAATTACCAAACCTGAATGGCACAAAGAGTGGAAGTTTATGACTTCGGGTGCCGGCATTCAAACAAGATCAGGGCAATTACTACATACTATTGATCACGTTAAACGAGGTGTTTATATTTTTGGAAGCAATGATCATGGCAAAACGTGGTTTATGATAGATAATCCAATCAATCCAGCCGATGAATCCAAAATTGTAGAATTAAATGATGGTTCGTGGATGGTAAATTCACGCGTAAATAGGGCAGGAAACCGATATGTATATACTTCAAAGAACAATGGAATAAATTGGCAGTCAAAAGCAGACTCTAATTTAATTGATCCGGGTTGTAATGCTGGATTCATTCGCTATACTTCGCTTAAAGAAGGGGATGATAAAAATAGGTTGCTATTTGCAAATATCAAAACTAAAGATAAAAGGCAAAATATATGTGTTCGTATAAGCTACGATGAAGGAAAATCATGGACAGAAGGTAAAACAATCTATTCAGGAAGTGCTGCGTATTCTTCAATTACAATACTTAATAATAGTGATATAGGTTTGTTTTTTGAGAAAGATGATTATAAAGAGAATGTTTTTGTAAGTTTTTCTTTAGAATGGCTTTCTAATGGGACAGACAAATATAAAAAAGTAAATAAAATTAACCATTGATAAATAACTCTTCTAATTAGGCGTAATACTTTATCTGAAAATATTTTTAGTCATTAAATATATAATGAACTTCAAAATAATTGTTAAGAAGTGAAGGCATTAATTTGTAATCTTTGTTAT
>CAIWDQ010000121.1 GCA_903911455.1 uncultured bacterium | reverse complement strand
TTGCAACTTCTGTTTGATTAAAACCTACAGAAGAAATAATTAGTGTTGCATTATCGGGAGCAACGATTGTGAAATAACCATTAACATCAGCAGATGTAACAACAGTTGTTCCTTTCACTCTAACAGTTGCAGATGGTACAGGTTCGCCATTTGAACCCATAACTCTACCGGTAATTTTAATATCCTGAATTAAATTATCTTTTGCTGATAAAACAATCAGGTTATTTCCCAACACTTTATAAGTGAGGTTTGTTCCTGCAAAAATTGAGTTTAATACATCTGTTACTAAAGCCTTATCAACATTAACATCAACTTTTGGGTTGGTTAATGAGATAGCATCATCGTTATAAAGAAAACGACAATTACTTTTCTTCTCAATAGTGTACAAAACCTTTTTAAGTTCTACATCAGAAAGTTTTAGTGTAACTTTTGATTGTGAGAATCCTTTGGCCGAAACTTGTACAAGTGAGACTAATAGTATGGCAATTGTTAATTTCATAAGAAGCAATACTTTGAGGATGCCTGAAGTTTTTAATGCACTCCTCGTTTTAGTTTTTTTCATACTTTTATTGTCTAAGGTTAGGTAATTTGAGAAACTTGAATTCCTTGGTCGGTATCAACAAGTTTTTCGTTTAATCCTTGGGCGGGGAATGATTAATTTCATTTCCCGTTTTTTTTAAGCAAGTCAGGTTGGTTATTTTATCATATGGGTTTATTTGGTGATTGTAATAGCATTTTTATTGATAATAAATTTGAATTTAGTTGTGTATTGTAATGCTGATAAAGCTTGTTCAACAGTTTCTGTTTCAAAAGAACCGGTTAAATGTTCTTTCTTTAAATTTTCATCCATGATATAAATCTTTACAGCATACCATTTTTCCATTTTAGAAGCAACATCTTCAAAAGCCTCGCTTCTGAATTCTAATTTATTTTCAACCCATGAAGTTTCAACAATTGTACTGTCTAAATTAAGATGTGTTAAATGCCCAATTGTTACTAACGCATCAGGAATTTCAATAAGATTTTTTACTTTTTTATTATTAGCTATTGCAGGTGCAACAATATTATCGTTAATCAAAGTCAACTTTTCATTTGGCTTCAAATAGATTTTTTCGCTTGGTCTGTTCTTTAATGTCACTTCAATCCTTCCTCTAACTAAACTGGTTTCTGTTTTCTTTTCATTAGGATAACATCTAACATTAAAAGCAGTACCTAACACTTTAATATCCATGTTAGAAGTATGAATAATAAATGGCTTTTCAGGGTTCTTGGTTACATCAAAAAAGGCTTCACCGATCAATGATACTTCTCGAAAATGATCGCCGTATTTATCAGCATCGTACGACAATTTACTTCCGGCATTTAACCATACTTTAGTACCATCGGCTAAAACCAAATAAGTTTTGGAACCATTCTTAGTAGTGATCTCGCTTGCTTTATTCGGGGCTATTTCTGCTGTATTAATACTGTTTGTATTCAAAAGAAAAATAAAAACCGCAGCGATCGATAAAACAGCAATACTGCCTGCAATTATTGATTTACGAATATTTCTTAAAATGAATCCCTTTTTATTATCGACAGAACTTATTAATTGCTCATGATCATCCTCTGTGTTTTTGGAAATCAGCCCTTCATTCTGCATTCGTAAAAAGAATTGCTTGTATTTATATTCTGAGTATTGACGATTTTCTGCAGGATGGGATTGCCAGAAATCTTCCATTATTTCCAATGAATA
>CAIWDQ010000120.1 GCA_903911455.1 uncultured bacterium | reverse complement strand
TTAAGAATATATTGAAAATTTAATATGCGTTTGCCCTGGGGAATTTGGAGATTTAGTGAAATAGTGATATGTTGAATTGGTGATTTATTTTACTTTTATGATGAAATATTGTATTTGCCCCCTAAAATTGTACTAATATTTTTTATGATATTAGATACAATTTAATTTTAATTCTTATCTTTGTAAAATAAATCAAATTAAATTTATGAAACAAATCAAATTATTTGCAATTGTTTTTGTTCTTATTAGTATTGGTGTTAATGGGTTTACACAGGAAAGATGTAATCCTAATGGATTTTTATTAAATCAAAATAGTTATAATAATTATTTTGAGAATAACTTGAGTAGTTTACATAATATAAAATATGTTACGCAAAGAAATGGAGTTTTGAGTAACGATTATTCAATATATAAGACTACTGATTTTGGTGGACCAAATGGCGACGAACAGAGTTTTAAGATAATAATGGGAATGATGATAGCAGGAATTGGTCTTGTTTCTAACGAAATATATGCGTATAATTTATTTTCTTTTTCTAATTCAAATGAGCATTTTGAGGAAATTGTAAATGCTAATAATTGGTCGATTGGGTTGCGGAAAACTTTTAAACATTCTGTTTTAGAATACGGTGTTATTAACTGTTATTATAATATTGGTTTTTCATATTATGGAGATCCTATCACGCATAATCAATGAGCTTTTCATATAAGTTATATGCATAATGTGTTTTACAACAAAACTCCTGATAGGTTGAAAGTATATGTAGGTTTGTCTTATAATTCGGTTATTGATGATGGATATGGAGCTGTTATAGGTTCGGAAATACGAATAATAGATAGATTAAATCTAAATTTTAGGTATGAATTTACAACTATGATGCACGATATCCAGTTAGGATTAATATTTAAATATCAAAAGAAATATTTCTGGCAGTAAAGTTGTTTTTATTTCATAAATAAATATTAAATAAAATAAAATGACACTATTTACAATAGTTTGGGTTATTTGGTGTAGTTCAGAAGTACTTTTGAATTTGATGATACGTTCTGGTTCTACTGATAAAAAGAACCAAGATAAGGGGTCACTGAGATTTATCTGGATAATGATTGCTTTGGCGATTTCGCTGGGAATTATTTTTTCGTATAATATAAAAATGCCTATAATAAATGGCTTGTTAATATCATATCTCGGACTTATTATTATAATAATAGGAATGCTTATTCGATTTATATCTATATGGACATTGGGTAAATATTTTACAGTTGACGTAACGATTAGAGAAGAACATAAAATAAAGCAAGATGGGTTTTACAAAATTGTAAGACATCCATCTTATAGCGGTTCATTGTTGTCGTTTTTAGGATTTGGGATTTCTTTAAATAATTGGACAAGCTTAGTAGTAGTAATGTTTTTAGTTGTAATATCGATGCTTTATAGAATAAAAATAGAGGAGAAAATATTAACTGCACATTTTGGAAATACTTATGAAGATTATATGAAAAAAACATATCGTTTGATACCATTTATTTATTAGATTGAATAAAAATTGAGCGATTGACGGGAAATAATAAATTTAAACTGATTATAAATAATAAAAAACAATATGGAAATTAAAGAATATATAGCAGATCAACCCTTAGAAAGACAAAATTTACTAACAAATATCCACGAAATAATTATGGTAAACGACAAAACTGTGGTTGCTGAAGTAGGGTCGATGATGGGGAAAGTGATGCTTATTTATAAGGGGAAAGGTGTGATGAAATATGCGCTTTCGAGTGTAAAGAATTATATGTCGTTGCACGCTATGCCTATTTATGGATCAACGGTTTTGCATGCCAAATATAAACCACTTTTGCCTAATGCTTCTTTTCAAAAAGGATGCATTAATTTCGTAAAAGATGAGGATATGCCTTTGGAAATAATTAAAGACCTAATTATTGATTGTGCTCCTTTTGATTTTGAGAAAATGAGAGAAGAGTTTTTGAAATCAAAAAAAACAAAAAAATAAAACAAATAATTATGGTTAATAATCAGGATAGAATTAATTATCTTCTTAATAAATTAGATATACTTTCTGCTCGGCAAGAACAGTTTTTTAAAGAAATTAAAGAGCTTAGAGATGAGGTTTCTCAACTTCAGATTTCAGAAACTATTGATAGTATTCTTGAAGAAAAAGAAGAAATAATAGTAACTCCACCAACTAAAAGTCCTTTCGAATTGCAAAGGGAAAAGGTGATGGCTGAGATGCATAAGGAACCTGAACAGCAGTATGAAGAGCCTAAAAAAGAAACTCCAAGATATACTCCGCCAAATCCAAAATACAAATCAGATTTGGAGAAATTTATTGGGGAGAATTTAATAAATAAGATAGGAATATTTATTACAATAATTGGTGTTGGAATAGGTGCAAAATATTCTATAGACCATCAGTTAATAAGTCCGTTGGCTCGAATTCTGCTTGGCTATTTGGTAGGAATAGGTTTGTTGGGATTTGGCTTTAAACTAAAGAAAAAATACGAGAACTTTAGCGCGGTTTTGGTTAGTGGAGCTATGGCCATTATGTATTTTATAACTTTAGCCGCTTATAGTTTTTATGATTTGTTTCCTCAGGCTGTAGCTTTTGCGTTGATGGTTATTTTTACAATTTTTACGGTACTTGCTGCTTTGGCTTACGACAATCAGATCATTGCCTTGATTGGTTTGGTGGGTGCTTATGGTGTGCCATTTCTTTTGAGCGATGGTTCGGGGAAAGTGGCAATACTATATTCTTATATGTCGATTATCAATGTTGGAATCTTGATTATTGCATTTAAAAAATACTGGAAACCGCTTTATTATTCAGCATTTATCCTGACGTGGGTTATCTTCTCGGCCTGGTATAGTTCGCAATACAAATTCAGCGATCATTTTGCGTTGGCATTGGTGTTTCTTACTGTTTTCTTCTTTATTTTTTATACAACTTTTCTTGCTTATAAATTATATAGAAAGGAAAAGTTCGAGGTAGAAGACATCATGCTTTTGCTTGCAAATTCTTTCGTGTTTTATGGTTTTGGATATTCAATATTGTTTAATCAAATAGCTTCTGCAAAATTCCTTGGCTTGTTTACGTTGACGAATGCAATTATACATTTAGGTGTAAGCACAGTAATTTACAAGCAAAAACTTGGTGATAAAAACTTATTTTATCTGGTCGTTGGCTTGTTTATAGTATTTGTTACCATAGCAATACCTGTTGAATTAAGTGGAAATTGGGTTACCCTTTTATGGGTAGGTGAGGCTGCATTGTTGTTTTGGATTGGCCGCACAAAGAGCGTTGCTTTCTACGAAATCATGTCGTATCCATTGATGTTTATTTCAGCAATTAGTTTGTTTCATGATTTGAAAACATATCAGGATACTATTAGTTTTATTGCTGGAACTAAGCATATCCCGATACTTAATATTACATTTTTTTCAGCATTACTCTTCATTGCTGCTTTTGTTTTTATTAATTTTATTAACACTAAAAAGGAAAACAAGTCAGCTATTGTTGGCAATAGCGAACTTAAAAACTTAATTTCTTATGCTATCCCTGCCATTTTAATAGTTGTTACTTTCTTTACTTTCTTCTTCGAAATAACTAATTATTGGGATCATTTATATTTGGGTACAAAAGTCGCAATTTTAAGCAAAGGTCAATCTTTAGAGACCTATTATATGAATTATGACTTAAAAAAGTTTGAGATTATCTGGCAACTTATTTATTTCCTAAGCTTTTCTTTTATCTTATCCTATTTAAATTTTAAGAAGTTTAAAAATGCTAACTTAGGATTGATAAATGTTTATTTAAATACATTCGCAATCATTTTGTTCCTTACCTTAGGTTTGTTCCAGTTAAGCGAACTTCGCGAAAGCTATTTGTCGCAATATTTAGCTCAATATTATGATAGAGGCATCTGGCACTTAGGGATTCGATATTTTTCTTTTGTTTTTGTGGCTGCACTTTTAATCGCAACTTTCAATTACAGCAAGCAAACGTTTATGAATATTAAAATGAATATTGAAGTTGATATTATTCTGTATATTTCTATTTTGTGGATTGCCAGCAGCGAATTAATCAACTGGATGGATATTGCGCATTCAACACAGTCGTATAAGCTAGGCTTAAGTATATTATGGGGAATATATTCTTTACTTTTGATAGCATTAGGCATCTGGAAAAAGAAAAAACACTTGCGTATTGGAGCTATCGTATTATTTGCCCTCACCTTGCTAAAACTCTTCCTTTACGATATATCTTATCTCGACACCATCTCCAAAACTATCGTTTTTGTATCTTTAGGAATCCTTTTATTAATAATTTCGTTCCTTTATAATAAATACAAAAGTTTTATGATGGACGAGGAGGAATAACTAATAAATCTGTTTTTAAAAATTATAAAAATGCCTCTTTATTTTTAAAAATAAGGAGGCATTTTTGTTATATTATTTTTGTTGTTTTTCGTGGCTTACGTATTGTTATTTTAACCCAAATTACGCAATAGAACAAAGTTCAGTTATATTTTACGAATAATCAATCATTTATGGCATTTATTTTCTAATGCGTAGCATTAGAGAAAAAGTAGCTTATTTAATTGAC
>CAIWDQ010000119.1 GCA_903911455.1 uncultured bacterium | reverse complement strand
GGTGAGTTGCTCTCCAGCAGAGCTCACTTCCTCTTCAGACTTATGACACAAAATTATAAAAAAAAGTTAAATGTCAACTATGAAACTTGTTTTGCAACATAGAAGGCACTCTAAGTACTTAAGGCACTTCCCCTATTGCCTATTGCCTGTTGCCTATTGCCTAATTTTTAGAGATCGTCTTTACACTTACTTCGTTGTTTTGAGTAATCTTAATGAAATAAATACCAATCTTTAAGGCTTGGATGTCTAACTTAACAGTGTTACCAGTAAGTTTTTGTGATAATACCTTTCTACCATCCATCGAATAAACATCAACATAATCATTATTACTAAAAGCTTGCGCTGAATTAAGTATTAAATAATCTTTAGTAGGATTAGGATATGCCGTAATGGTAGGAGTGATAGTACTTTCATTGCCTTTTGAAGTAGATGTAAATGAATGATCGTTATCCATCATAGGCATACTAGGATTAGGAGACACACCTACTTGTTTTATCAAAATCATTTTATCCATAGTACCCGAAGTCACCTTAATATATGCATATCTTGGTGTATTAGCAGTATTAGCAGTAGCTGCAATATTAATGACCATATTGTTTGAGCCTGTAATAGGAGTAACTGTAAGCCAAGTAGGGATAGTAGTAGATGAACCACTTGAATTAAGAGCAGCAAGAATACTAATAGTCCAGTTTACATTAGACGTTATCTTAAAAGTATCAGTACAAGCATTGTAAGTAAGCAATGTAATAGCAGGTCTCGAAACATTAAGATATGTAGTTGGTAGTGGTGCTATTGGCTGATGTACTTCAATAGTCTTACTTAAAGTGCCTGATGATACAATAATGTATGCTACTCTTGCAGCAGTAGTAGTATTGGCAGCAGCTGTAATATTAACAATAAGATTATTAGAACCTGAAACAGGATTAACACTCAACCAGGTTGGAGGAGTAGTAGAACCTGCAGAATTAGCACCAAAAGTAATGCTCCAGTTAACATTAGATGTTATTTTAAAAGTATCATTACAAGCATTATATGAAGGCAATGTGATATTGCTTCTAGATACATATAAATAAGCAACTGTTGTTGGAGCAGCCGGTTGATGTACTTCAATAGTCTTGCTTAAAGTACCTGAAGTAACCACTACATAAGCAACTCTGGCTGCATTTGTTGTATTAGCTGTAGCTGAAAGATTAGCAATAAGATTGTTTGACCCATTAATTGGTGTTACAGTAAGCCATGTAATAGGATTGCCGGTAGCAGTAACAGGAGTTACAGTAGCAGTCCAGCTTACATTTGAAGTTATCTTAAAAGTATCAACACAAGCATTGTATGAAGGCAGTGTAATAGTTGTTCTTGATACATATAAATATGGAGTTGTAGAAACAGGTGCTGCCGGTTGATGAACTTCAATAGTTTTACTTAAAGTACCTGAAGAAACCACAACATAAGCAACTCGGGCTGCTGAAGTAGTATTAGCTGCAGCTGATAAATTAAGAATAAGATTATTACTTCCGTTTACAGGGGTAACAGTTAACCAAGTAATAGGCCCTCCGGTTGAAATAACAGGAGTTACAGCAGCATTCCAGGTTACATTAGATGTTACTGCAAAAGTGTCAGTACAAGCATTGTATGTAGCAAGTGTTATATTAGTTCTTGATACATTTAAATATGAAGCAGGAGTTGTAGATGCAGCAGGTTGATGTACTTCAATTGTCTTGCTTAGAGTACCAGATGAAACAACTACATAAGCAACTTTTGCTACTGTTGTAGTGTTAGCTGTAGCTGATAAATTAACAATTAGATTATTACTACCTGTAATTGGTGCTACTGTTAGCCATGTAACAGGCGTAGCACTTGACGAATTTGACATTATACTAATAGCCCAGTTAACATTAGATGTTACTGCAAAAGTGTCAGTACAAGCATTAAAAGTAGACAAAGTAATGTTGGTTCTAGACACATTCAAGTAAGAAACAGTAGTTGGAGCAGCTGGTTGATGCACTTCAATGGTCTTGCTTAAAGTACCCGATGTAACAACTACATAAGCAACTCTGGCTGCTGAAGTAGTATTAGCTGCAGCAGATAAATTAAGAATAAGATTGTTTGAACCGTTAACAGGAGTAACTGTAAGCCACGTGATAGGCCCTCCTGTTGTATTAACAGGAGTAACAGCAGCAGTCCAGCTAACATTAGATGTTACTGCAAAAGTATCAGTACATGCATTGAATGATGGTAACGTAATATTAGTTCTAGACACATATAAATATGAAGCAGGAGTTGTAGATGCAGCAGGTTGATGTACTTCAATAGTCTTACTTAAAGTACCAGAAGAGACTACAACATATGCAACTCTTGCAGCAGTAGTAGTATTAGCCTGAGCAGCCAGATTAACAATAAGATTGTTTGAACCATTAACTGGTGTAACAGTAAGCCAAGTGATAGGATTTCCTGCAGAATTAACAGTTGTAACAGCAGCAGTCCATACAACATTTGATGTTACCGCAAAAGTATCAGTACAAGCAAGGTAAGAAGGTAATGTAATGTTGGTTCTTGAAACATTCAAAAACGAAACAGTAGTCGGTGCAGCCGGTTGATGTACTTCAACCTGTTTAGTTGTAGTACCATAAGTAATCTTTACAATAGCACCTCTGATAGCTGTAGTTGTATTAGGAACAGCAGCTATATTTATAATCATATTATTAGAACCTGAAACAGGCGAAACAGATAACCAGGTAGGCATAACCGTTGAATTAGCTGTAGGAGCAATAGTGATTGTCCATGTAACGTTAGATGTAATGGCAAAAGTATCAGTACATGCTAGAAATGTTGCTAATGTAATATTAGTCCTTGATAAAGTAAGATCGTTAGTCTGTATTTCATCTGTTGCATTTACATTTATGCCCATTGCAAACGTACTCACTGCTAACATTACTAACAAAGTAACAGAAAGTACTAATTTAATTGAAAAATGAATAAACTTCTTCATGACTATTCTTATTAAATGATTAAAATCAACATATAAATTCAATATAATATAGACAACAAAACACTTAATTTAGTTGCCTGTGACAAAAGTATTAACAATAATTAACACGCTTAAAATTAACACCACAAAGATAATAACAAGAATGCTTAATTGCAAATAAATTTTGCTTTTAATACAAGTTGTTTAGATTGTTTTAACTAAAGAAGGTTTAATTATAATAACAAAAAAGATGAAAGTTAATGCAAAAGTCAGGGATTATTTTCTGATAACCTTAAATGAATTGTCTGTTGTAAGTTGAATTATTTGAGAAGGAGCTATCTCTTTAATTTCATTATGAAATATACTTACAATATAGTCCATCTTTGATTTAAGTGTTTCAGATATTTGTTTGAAATGAACAGCAGTAGGTTCACCTGAAAAATTAGCCGAAGTAGATACAATAGGTTTACCAAACTGTTTTATCAATTCTTTGCAGAAATCATCTTTAACAATTCGTATTGCGAGGCTTCCATCATCAGCCATTACATTTGTAGCAATATTTTTTGCTTTAGGATAAATGATAGTCAAAGGACGATTTATGTTATTAATCAAATCATAAGTAATGTCAGGTATATTAACAACATAATCCTCTAGTTTATCAACTGAATCAATCAAGACTATAAGACTTTTAGTCTTATCACGATTCTTAATATCATAAATCTTATCTACTGCTTTCTTATTGGTAGAATCGCAGCCTATACCCCAGATAGTATCAGTTGGATACAAGAGTGTACCGACTTTTTGTAATACTTTTAATGCGTTGTTTATTTCTTGATTGAATATATTGATGTCTACTTTCATATTCGTGCTAATAGTTGTTGTTTGTTTATTGTCATTGCACACTTAAAATGTTTCTCAGGGCACTCTCTGTAACCATGTAACCCACAAGGACGACAGTTTAGTTTTTCAGTAGTTTCTACTACAACCGAATCATCAGCTAAAGGACCAAAACCAAAGTCAGTAACTGTTGAACAAAAGATTGCAGTCACCTTTGCATTCATTGAAGAGGTAAGATGTAAAGGAGCTGAATCATTAACATAGTTCATTGTTGCATCTTTCATTAGTGCAGCCGATTCAAGCATAGTAAGTTTACCTGCCAGATTTACAATATCAGTATAAGTTGAAGTATCTTTAATCTCATCACATAAAGTAATATCAGCATTAGACCCTAATAAATAGATAGTATAAGCTGGGGGCACGGCATTAATAAACTCTATCCACTTCACAGCAGGATATTGCTTTGTTTGCCATAAGGATGCAGGCGCAACACATAAATACTTATTGGATTTATATCCATTTACATTTGCATAATCTCCTTCTGAAGGATAAAGTTTTACTGTAAACTTCTTATCACAATCTAAGTGTGCAAGAAGCTCAAGATTGCGATCAATCTCATGAATACCTTTATACTCTTTACCTATCTTATGAATAATTTTCTTTGTAAAAAACATTGAAGCAGGGTTCTTATCAAAACCAATAGTTTCTTTTGCTCCCGAAAGAACAGTTATTATACCACTAGAAAGAAATCTTTGTATATTAATAACCAGATCATACTTAGTTTTTCTTATCTGTTTAACAATATTAAAAAGGTTTTTATATTTAGAAGTCTTCTTATCCCAAACTATAAGTTGATTTATAAAGGGATGATTAGTAAATAAGGATTCATTACCACGCTTTAATAAGAAATCTATATTAGCATCTTCATACATATAATGCAGTTTCTCAAGCAATGGAGTTGCAAGTATAACATCACCTATTGATGCAGTTTGTATGATGAGTATTTTCTTCATATTGATAAAACCCGATTAAATTACTTTTGTTTATTCATTAGTAATTGAAGTTGCAAAGATACAAAAAATGTGCCTGACGCATTTAATACAACCTTTTTATACAAAAGAATTAATAAAATGTGAAAATTAATATACAGTTTGCAAATATATTCTTACTTTTGGAGAATAATTTAAGAAGTAATATCAATATATAAATCATACTAAAGAATAGATGAAAACATTGTATTTAATGCGTCATGCAAAGTCAACGTGGGAGTTTCCTGAATTGAGAGATGAAGAACGTCCATTGATTGAAAAGGGAGTTAAAAGGACACAAAAGATTATAAACTTTCTGACAAAGAAGAATATTAAACCGGATGTAATCCTTTCAAGTCATGCAGTTAGAGCTCATGAAACGGCTAAGATAATTGCTGAAGGCTTAGCTTATCCTGTTAAAGATATTGTTATTGAAGAAAAGGTGTATGAATCTACTCTTGACAATCTTTTTGATGTTGTGAATGGAACTCCTGATACTAAACATACTATGGTAATGGTTGGTCATAACCCTACTATTACTAACTTTGCTAACTACTTCCTTACTGAGTATGTTGACTATCTTCCAACATCAGGTGTAGTTTGTGTTGAATTTGAAACTGATAAATGGAATGAAATAGTGAATGCAAAAAGGCATACTCGTTTCGTTATCTATCCTAAAATGCTTAAATAAATCGCTTTTATGCCAAATAAAATTCAAAGTAATATCAATAGGGAGATAAGTTGGATATACTTCAACGAGAGAGTTATGCAGGAAGCAAAGGATCCTGCAACACCTTTAATAGAACGTTTGATATTCCTTGGAATTTACTCTAACAATCAGGACGAATTCTTTAGAGTTAGGGTGGCTACTCTCAACCGTATTCTTAAGTTTGGCGATGCTACTCAGTACCATGAGTTGTTTGTAAAACCTGCTCATACTTTAAGGGAAATTGACAAGAAGATTACGCATCTTCAAAAAGAATTTACTAAGATTTATAAAGATATTCAGCACGAATTAGCTAATGAGAAGATCTTTTTTATTAATGAAACACAGCTAACTCCGAAGCAAGGCACTATTGTTAAGAAGTATTTTAGCGAACATGTTCGTCAGCATTTGTTTCCTATTATGCTTGATCACTTTTATAACTTTGCCAGCTTGCGCGACAAGTCAATTTATCTGGCTGTTGACCTTAAACAGAGCTCTGATCCTGCCAAAGAAGATTATGCGCTTATTGAAATCCCAACTTATTCGTTGTCGCGTTTCTTAATACTACCTTTTAATGAGGATGAGCCGATTAACATCATCTTACTTGACGATATTATTCGTTATTGTTTGTCTGATATCTTCTCAATATTTGGGTATGATATCTTTGAAGCATATACTATTAAGTTTACCAGAGATGCTGAGTTGGATATTGATAATGATGTGTCTAAGAGCTTTATGGAGATTATGAGTGCCAGTATTAAGCAACGTAAACATGGAGCTACTGTTAGGTTTATTTATGACGAAAGGATACCTCAGCATTTGCTTGATAAGCTTGTGAAAAAGTTTAACATTAAAAAGAAAGATACCCTTAAGAAAGGCGGGCAGTATCATAACTTTAAGGACTTTATGAACTTCCCTATCATACCCAGATTTAAACATTTGTTATACGATGAACTTACTCCTCTTGAGTGCAAGATGTTTGCGCGAAACAAAAGCATGCTTGACGTAATCAAGAAGAGTGATATTCTGCTTAATTATCCATATCAGTCGTTCCAACATATAATTGATCTTCTGCGAGAGGCGTCAATTGACCCTGCTGTTAAGGCTATTAAAATGACTATTTACAGAGCAGCTAAGGATTCAAGAGTTATTAATGCTTTGATTAATGCTGTGCGTAATGGTAAGGACGTTACCGTTTACATTGAGTTACAGGCTCGTTTTGATGAACAGGCTAACATTTATTGGGCTGAGCGATTGCAGGATGAAGGTGCTAAAGTTATTCAGAACATACCTGGTTATAAGGTGCATTGCAAATTAATTCTTATTCGCCGTAAGGAAAACAATGAGAATGTTTATTATGCCGCTATCGGTACGGGCAATCCCAACGAGATCACTACTAAAATATATTCTGATGTGCATTTATTGACTGCTAATAAGCATATTACTTCTGATGTTAATAAGGTTTTCCATCTATTTGAAGCTAAATATAATCGTCCCGACTTTGAAAGTCTAATTGTGTCTCCTTTTAATACGCGTGATTTCTTCATGACAATGATAGAGAACGAGATAAACAATGCCAAAGAAGGTAAACCTGCATGGATGACGATTAAATTAAATAATCTTGTTGATGATGCTATTATTAAGAAACTATATGAAGCTAGCCAGGCTAATGTTAAGATAAAGCTTATAATACGAGCTATTTGTGTTCTTGTTCCGGGCATTCCCGGTTTGAGTGAAAACATTGAAGCGATAAGCATCGTGGATAAGTATCTTGAACATTCCCGCATCATGGTTTTCTGTAATAATAATGATGAGAAGTATTATATTGGTTCGGCCGACTGGATGCAACGTAATCTGGATCATCGTATTGAGGTTACCACACCTGTTTACGACAAGAGGATTCAAAAGGTATTAAAAGAGATCTTAAACATTCAGTTAAAGGATAATGTGAAGGCTCGTCAGATAAGTGCTGTTAATCCTAATTCGTACAAAACTACTGAAATTAAAGAACGCTATCGTTCGCAGATTGAAATATATAATTATCTTAAACATAAATACTGTAATAATAAAATATAAGTTATGCTTTTTGCTTCTATTGACATAGGTTCTAATGCTGTACGTCTTCTTTTTGCCAATGTTTACGAAAATAATAACATTCCTAATGCTGCCAAAGCTACCCTGATGCGTATCCCTTTGCGTTTGGGTGAAGATGTTTTTAAATCGGGCAAAATCTCTGATATCCGCCTTGAGAAACTCATCAAAACTTTAAAGGCTTTTAAGCTTCTTATTGAGGTTTACAACCCCATAGATTACGAAGCGTGTGCTACTTCAGCTATGCGTGAAGCTAGTAATAAAGATGAAATCGTTGAGCGCATTCTTAACGAAATTGGCATGCAAGTGAATGTGGTTGATGGTATGGAAGAAGCCAATATCATAAGAAGTGCTAACAACATGGATTTCAACAATGAGTATACTACTACTATGTATATTGATGTTGGTGGTGGTAGTACCGAAGTGTCTGTTCTTAAGAATCATAAGTTTAATAAATCTAATTCATTTAATTTAGGTACTGTAAGATTGCTCAACAAGAAAGTTGAAGACCATGAATGGGATGATATGCATGAGTGGCTTAAGGGATTTAGGTCTGACTTTGGCAGGATAAATTGTGTTGGTACAGGCGGTAACATCAACCGTTTGGTGAAACTTTACGGCAATGCAACTGATAATAGTATGACTTTTACACAGCTCAGATATGCTTATAAAACTTTAAAAGGCATCCCTTTAAAAGATAGGATTGAAAAGATGGGTCTTCGTCCCGATCGTGCCGACGTTATAGTGCCCGCTGCCAAAATTTATCTTGAAATTATGAAGGCTGCCAATCTTGAAACCATTATAGCTCCACGTGTTGGCTTGGCCGATGGTTTGATTTATAAAATGTATGATAAGTATAAAAAAGGTATTTAATTTTTTATTAATGTTTACGATCTTACAAGTAATTTAACTTTGGAAACGACGTCATTGCGAGGAGGCACGACGAAGCAATCTATTGATTGAGTACTGAATGAGATTGCTTCACTTCGTTCGCAATGACGTTGTGCCACTTTTAATACCGAATTCATTTATTGATTAAATAATTCTTTTATT
>CAIWDQ010000118.1 GCA_903911455.1 uncultured bacterium | reverse complement strand
TACAAAAATAAAATCGTAAAAAATAAATGTTGATAAATATATTAAATAAATATGTTTTTTTTTGCAGACTTATTAATATTTTGACTATTTTTGCGTCTTTTATTTTTAAGTTTAGTAATATTTATTTAGATATAGATTAGGAAAGTAATTTTAATAGTACTTAATAACTTAAAGCATTAACGAATTTTGTTAAATTATACTAAAATAGATCGTAAAATCAAGAATATATTTGGTATTCTTAATTATAATTCGTTATTTTACAAAATTATTTGGGGCTCATGTATAAATTTTTTAATTATGAAAAATAAAATATATACACTTTTATTAGTCATGTTGTTTGCAGCTAGTTCACTATATGCACAACAGGAAGCTCAGTTTAGTCAATTTATGTTTAATAAATTAGCTTATAATCCTGGCTATGCAGGTTCAGATCAAAAAATATGTTTTACCGGACTTGCCCGACAACAATGGATGGGCTTTCAGGACCCAAATGGCGACAATACTGCGCCTCAAACTTTTCTCGCATCATTAGATGCTTGTCTCAATTTTAGCAATAGAGATAATTTTTGGAGCAGAAGTGGTATTGGCTTATTAGTTAGTCAGGATAAGTTAGGTTACGAAAAAGCAACTACAGTTAAAATATCCTATTCTTATCATGTAAACTTAGGAGGCGGTAAATTAGGCATTGGAGCACAAATTGGTTTTATTGATAAAAAAATAGATTTTGCAAAATTTATTCCTATTGATGCTGCAGACCCATTATTAATAACTAAAACACTTCAAAGTAATTTCTTTACAGATTATGCGTTTGGGTTATACTATCAAATGCCTGGCAAATACTATTTAGGATTCTCTTCATTAAATTTATCAGAACCTAAAGGATTTAATTATTTAGATAGTCATGGAGGAACTTCATATTCTTACGCATTAGATAGAGCATATTTTATAATGGCCGGTTACGAATATATTTTTCCTGATAATCCATCATTCGAATTAGATCCACATTTATTAGTAAAAACTGATTTTAAATCTACACAATATGATATTGCAGCTCTCTTAAGATATAATAATAAAGTATGGGGAGGTTTAAGTTACCGTGTACAAGATGCGATTACAGTAATTTTAGGATGGAGTCCTATTCCAGCATGGCAATTTGGATATTCTTACGACATTACAACATCAAGTATGGGCGGTGCAGGGAAAAGTAGTGGTAGTCATGAATTATTTGTAAAGTATTGTTTCAACATTACTTTCCCATATAATCCAAAGAGTTATAGAAACACAAGACATTTATAATAAATTTAATTGTAACTAATATAAATCATATTCGTAATAGTTAATCACAAAAAATAATAAACTGCATAAGAAAATCGTTATGAATATCAAATCAAAGTTCAATATGAGAAACGTCTTTTTATATTTAGTAATTTTATTGTTGCTTGGTAGCTGCGCTAACTCAGGTAACGGTGAATTAATTGGTGTACAAGATAGGCCTAGGTTTTATCAACCCGACCCATATGGTACACTATTTATTCCATTAGGAAGCTACACAATGGGTAGCGGTGATCAGGACATTTTTTCTGCTAATGTTTATCAGTCAAAAACTGTTTCTGTTCCATCATTCTATATGGATGAAACCGAAATTACAAATAATGAGTATCGTCAGTTTGTATATTGGGTTAGAGACTCTATTGCTCATGTAAAACTGGGTGAATCGGGAAAAGACCAATACATGACATCTCAGGATGACTTAGGCGAACAGGTAGATCCTCCTTACGTTAATTGGGATCAAGAAGTTCCTTGGGGCGACCCTGACGCAAAAGATGCGTTAGAAGATATGTATCTTCCAGAACATGAAAGATTCTATAGAAGAAAAGATATTGATACTCGCAAGTTAAATTTCGTTTATTACTGGATTGATCTTAATACAGCAGCTCAAAAAGATTATTCTCAACCAGGAAATGCTTCTGCAGGTTCTTTGATGGATCGTCCACAGGGTCTAAAAGATCGTTCTGTTTATATTAAGAAAGAAGTTATCAATGTTTATCCTGATACTTTATGCTGGATTCATGATTTTACATATTCATACAACGAACCAATGACAAAATCATATTTCTGGCATCCAGTTTATGATAATTATCCAGTTGTTGGTGTTAGCTGGAAACAGGCAAAAGCTTTCTGCGTTTGGAGAACTAATTTAATGAATAGTTACCTTGACAGTAGAGAAGAAGTTAACGTTAATGATTTTAGATTACCAAACGAAACTGAATGGGAATGGGCTGCAAGAGGTGGTTTAGCATTAAGTCCTTATCCATGGGGAGGTCCTTATATCAGAAATAGTAATGGATGTTTCTTAGGAAACTACAAACCATTAAGAGGTAATTACGTTGATGATGGAGGTTACCAAACTGTTATTGTCGCACATTATGCTCCAAATGATTTTGGTCTTTATGATATGGCAGGTAATGTTTCGGAATGGTGTGCAGATGCTTTTGATGAATCTACATATAATTTTGCTCATGATTTAAATATGTATTATAATTTTGATGCAAAAGAAACTGATCCAGCTGTACTAAAAAGAAAAGTTATCAGAGGTGGTTCATGGAAAGATATCGGATATTATATGCAAGTTAATTCAAGACAATATGAATATCAAGATACCGGAAAGTCTTACGTAGGATTTAGATGTGTAGAAACATATTTAGGTCGTAAAAAGGGTGATAGTCCAAAAACATCATCAAACGTTTACAATTAAAATCAATTTAAAGAATATTTAATCAATTTTTTTAATCATTTAATAACAAATTTATCAACTTAATCAATTAAAAAGTTATGGGTATAAACAACATTGTAAGAAGTAAAGGCTATAAACAATTCATGGCTAAACTTTATGGATGGGGAGCTTCAGTTGTAATCCTTGGAGCATTATTTAAAATTAATCATTATCCTTTTGCAAACGAAATGCTTATTTGTGGTTTAGGTACCGAAGCATGTATTTTCTTCTTTTCTGCTTTCGAGCCATTACATGTCGAATTTGACTGGAGTTTAGTTTATCCTGAATTAGGAGGTATGTTAGAAGAAGAACCAAGAAAAGGTGAAAAGAAAAAAACAGTAACTCAACAATTAGATAAAATGCTTGTTGATGCAAAAATTGAGCCTGAATTAATTGAAAGTTTGGGAAAAGGTCTAAGAAATCTTTCTGATACTGCTGCTTCTTTAGTAACTGTAACCGATGCTGCGAAAGTTTCTGAAACATATGCCAGTACATTAAAATCTTCAGCTGAGAAATTAGCTTCATTAAATGCAATATATGAATTACAATTGCAATCTGCTAGTGCACACATGGAAACTACTTCAAAAATACAGGTAAATATGGAACAATTTGTTACTGAATTACAGGGTTCTTATGAAAACACTGTTAAATATAAAGAACAAATTGATTCAATATCTAAAAAAGTTGCTCAATTAAACAATGTTTATGGTAATATGCTTTCAGCAATGACTGGCAACCAAAAATCTTAATAAATTATTATTAAGTTTAATCAATTATCAACTAATTATTAAATAAATTTTTAAGATATGGGAGCAACAAATTGTCCGGAAACCCCGCGACAAAGAATGATAAGTATGATGTACCTTGTGCTAACTGCTTTGTTAGCACTAAACGTTTCAGTTGAAATTCTCAACGCTTTTGTTACTGTTAACGAAAGTATGGAAAAAACTAATGCAAATTTTGCCTCAAAAAATATTGGCACTTATTCAATGTTTTTTAAAGCATATAAAGCAAATGAAGCAAAAGTTGGTCCTTTTTATAATAAAGCTTTAAAAGCTCAAGGCTATGCTAAATCTATGGTTGATTATGTAAATAACATGAAGTATCAACTTTTAATAGAAACTGGTGATGCAAAAACAATAGAAGAAGCAAAAAATTTAAATGCTAAAGACATTAAAAGAAAAGATAACTTTGATGTACCTACTCAATTTTTTATTGGTCAAAATGAAGCATCCGGCAAAGGGGCTAAAGGAGAAGATCTGAAAAATAAAATAATTGAATACAAAAAAAATATGCTTGAGCTATTAAGCCCTGAAGATCGAAAAAAAATCAATATGGGACTTAATGTTGAAGATAATATTGTATTCAAAGATAAAGATGGAAAAACTCAAAATTGGCAACAACATAATTTTTACCATTCAATTATTGTAGCTACTTTAACTATATTAAATAAAACTGTAGCTGAAATATTAAATAGTGAATATGATGTAGTTAATCAACTTTATTCAGCAGTTGATCAAGGAAATATTGCTTTTGATAAAATTGAAGCTAAAGTTATACCTAATTCTAATTATGTATTATTAGGTGATCAATATCAGGCACAAATTTTTGTTGGTGCTTTTGATACAAAATCAGTATTAACTGCAACAATTGGTGGTTCTACAATTAAAGGTGATAGTGGTTTAATTTCATATAAAGTTCCTGCAAGTTCTGAAGGTCTTAAAAAATATGAAGGTAATATTACTGTTAATACTCCTACTGGTAAAAGAGATTATGCTTTTAAAAGCGAATATATAGTTGCAAAACCAAGTGCAACTGTTTCTGCTGATAAAATGAATGTTTTTTACATTGGAGTACCTAATCCTATTTCAATTTCAGCCCCAGGTATTGCTAATGAAAAATTAAAACCAGTATTTTCAGGAGCAGGAATTAAAGCTACTTCTAAAGGCGGTGGAAAATATGAAGTTTATGTTACAGGTCCAGTTAATCAAATGGCAACTATAAACGTAAATGCCGAAATGGATGGGAAACAAAAATCTATGGGAAAATCTGAATTTAGAGTTAAGAAAATCCCAAATCCAGTACCAGCATTTAATTCAGATAAAGAACCTCTTAATTCTTTAATTGATTTTAGTTATCTAAAGGCAGCTTCTGCTGTGGTTGCAAAGTTACCACCTGATTTTGATTTTGAATTTAAGTTTGATGTAACATCTTTTACAATGCAATTAATTGTAGGTACAGAAGCTTACCCAATGCTTACAGCAAGAAGTGGTAAATTTACACCTGAAATGATTAGCCAAATTACATCAAAAGCTAAAAAAGGCACAAAAATTTACATTGAAAATATAATTGTTAAAGCACCAGAAGGCTCTCGTAAGATTGCTGACTTTAGTAAAAAAATACGTTAATATTATTCAAGGATAATAAAATATTCAATAATAAATAATTTTCAAAATGAAAAAAATAGTAATTGCAATATTGTTGATGTTTAATGTTGGATTAACAATAAATGCTTATTCTCAAAATGTTTTAGAAAACCCTCCAAGAGATGGTGTTTATGACAAAATACATTCTGGTAATCGCAGACCTGTTCCTGCAACAAATGTAAGGGAAGCTGACGTTGTTTGGTCTTCCAGAATCTGGAGAGTTATTGATTTCAAACAGAAAATAAATCAAACTTTTTATTATCCTGCAGAAAAAATACGTGATCGTGTTAGTTTCATGCAAATGTTAATGGATGCTCTTAAAGAAGGATCTATTACTGCTTATGATGGTGATGAATTTTTAAAGCAATTAACAAACGAAGAAATTCTTGCTGCTAATGAGCGAACAGATACTATTGAAGTTGATAACCCTGATACTGGTGTCCCTGAACAAAAAGTTGTTAAATCTACCATCAAACTTGATCAGGTTTTCCAGATCAGAGTCAAAGAAGATTGGTTTTTTGATAAACAACGATCAATAATGGATGTTAGAATTTTGGGTATTTGTCCTGTAATAAAATTAACTGACAATGAAGGAAATTTCAAAGGTTGGTTAGGAATGTTCTGGATTTATTTCCCAGATGCTCGTAATGTATTTGCTAAAACCGAACTATACAATACTCACAATGATGCTGAAAGACGTACTTTTGACGATATTTTCTGGAAAAGGGCATTTGCAAGTTATATTTATAAACAATCTAACGTTTATGATAGAAAAATAGATTCTTATAAAACAGGTTTAGATGCCTTATTAGAAGCAGATAAAATTAAAGAAGACATCTTTGCTGTTGAGCATGATCTTTGGGAATTATAATATCTTTTATAACTTAAAAAAAAAGCCTCTGATTTTTAATCAGGGGCTTTTTTATTATATTTACTTTTGATAAATTTTAGATATTCTAATAAAAATAATTCCTTACATAAAGCCAATAAATACAATATCCAAAATGAAACATTATTACTTATACATTATTTAATTCAACCATTTAAATAAACATATAAAGGAATAATTATGAAGCTCCAAGAAGAGATAATGACTCTCCAAGAAGCAATAATAACGACTCAAGCAGTAAAAAGAACAATTATTTATGTAAAAAGAATGCTCCAAGAAGCAAAAAGATTGCTCCAAGAAGTAATAATGACCCTCCAAGAAGTAATAAAGTCGTTCCAAGAAGTCATAATGACTCTCCAAGAAGTGATAATGTTGCTCCAAGAAGTAATAATTTCTCTCCAAGAAGAGATAATGACGACTATTTATCCCAATGTGAATACCTGTTAAGCGTCCAATAAAACTTATAAGACCTAAATTCAACTAATAAATGCAACTT
>CAIWDQ010000117.1 GCA_903911455.1 uncultured bacterium | reverse complement strand
CTCATTCTTTTCATTTCTCATTTTTCTAACTTTAGCATAAAGAGCATCTAAAGTTATATTTTCTTGAGTAATATGATGCTTTATCGTAGTTGTTTGCGAAACATTATAAAGATCTTCAAAAGAGTTATAATCTGCTGCTCCCGAAAAAGCTGAAACTATCTCCTTCCCTATTGCCATATCATAAAGGCCAAATTCAGGTTTAAATAATATTTCATCTTTATACGTTACAAAACAATCTTTTAATTGTATCAACATTAGTTTTCCCTGAATATTTCTAATACCTGTAACATTCATTCCTTCAACTTTAATCCCACTTTCAAATTCAAAAGATAAATGCTTCCCATCATAAAAATTATATGCTTTTAAATCACTGGGGCCCATATCTTCAATTGCAAGGTTAACATTTTTCAATTTCCCTAAAGGAGATGAAAAACCAAATGGGTGTGTTTCTACCCCATGTCCTATTAATTCTTTTTCAGAATAAGCTAAAGCAGTAGGCCCTTCTGTTTTAAAAAATATCACTTGATTATCTTCATTAAGTAACATCTTTGTAAATTTCCCTGAAACCTGTAGCCCAGTCGTTAATTGAATAGTACCTACCATTCCAGAATTAATTAATTTTTGAAGGCCTTTATAACCACCTTTTCTTACACTTAATGTAGTAGCAAACTCTTCCAGGATATGCATCAAAAACGAAAAATCAGGAGTAATAAATAATTGAGGTTGTGGTTTAGTAATATCAAAACCTACATTTACAGCATCAATAGTTAAAGGAAATTTCTTAACTTCAGGCTCCTGACATGATTTACTTTCACCTATTGATGATAACAAACCTGCTCCATAAATTTTAGGGTTATCAATATTTCCTATAAGTCCATACTCAACAGTCCACCACTGCAAGTTCCTTACCTGAGCTATTTCCGAAAACTCAACATGCATGCTTTGAAGTCTTTCAACTTCCAATTCAGCATTTTTAATTTCAATCTCACTTATACCTTTAGCTTCTTTCAAAATAGATAATTTTCTAACAGCTTCATATAATTCCATGTCATATTTAGAAACTATTGCTTTTGCCCCAACTTCACCCAGCCGCCTAAGAAACTCTGCATAATCAGGATTTGCAATTATAGGTGCATGTCCGGCAGCTTCGTGGATAATGTCGGGTGCTGGAGTATATTCTATATTTTCTAATTGACGAATATCAGTTGCAATCACTAACACCTTATATGCTTGAAACTCCATAAATGCATTTGGAGGTATAAAACCATCAACAGTGACTGCTGCCCAACCAATATCTTTCAAAATTCGATTCATGCCATACATACTTGGTATCTCTTCAATTGAAATCCCTGTCTGTTTAAGTCCATTGATATAGGAACTATGTGCAACCTTAGATAAATATTGTACATTTTTCCGCATCACATATCTCCACACAGCTTGGTCAATTGAACTATAATCAGAATAATTCTGTGGTTTGATAAATTGTCTTAGATGCGGCGGCAATCTTTTTAAGATCTTATTATTCTCAAATTCTATTTCGTGATCAGTCATAACTAAATTATCCATATTTAACGAATTACATTGAATGTAAATATTTACTCTAATTTATGAAATCTCATATTTATATTACTAAAATAATTAGATTCAT
>CAIWDQ010000116.1 GCA_903911455.1 uncultured bacterium | reverse complement strand
CCAAGTGTAACTTGTCCTATGATTTTAAATTTACCGGCTAATCCTTTTTTATCTTTCTTAAATACTTTAATATAATCATCTATAAAACCAATTAAACCTAGCCAAATAGTTGTAACCAGCATAAGAATAATATAAATATTATGTAATTTTGCAAATAATAATGTTGGGATTAATATTGACGCTAATATTATAAGCCCTCCCATTGTTGGTGTGCCTTGTTTTTCTTTTTGACCCTCTAATCCTAAATCACGAACTGTTTCTCCAACCTGTTTTTTCTTTAAATAGTTAATTAAGCTTCTACCGAAGATCATTGATATGGTTAAAGATGTGATTACTGCCAAAGCAGCACGGAAGGAGATGTATTGAAATACTCCCGCTCCCGGAAAGCTCATTGCTTTGTTTAAATAGTTAAAAAGATAATAAAACATTGTATTTATATTATTTTATTACGTTAAAAATTCTGTTAACACTTCTTTGTCATCAAAATGATATTTAACACCTTTGATTTCCTGATATTTTTCATGGCCTTTACCGGCAACTAGAATTATATCCCCTGCCTTAGCAATTGTACATGCTGTTTTTATTGCTTCCTTACGGTTGATAATTGTTAATGCTTTTCTACTTATTGAAGCATCAATACCAGCTTGCATCTGTTTGAGGATTTCCTCAGGTTCTTCGTCTCTTGGATTATCAGATGTTAAAATTACAAGATCACTCATTTCACAAGCGATGCGTGCCATGATAGGTCTCTTTGTAGAATCCCTGTTCCCTCCGGCACCGACAACCGTAATCAGTTGTTCATTATTTGATCTGATAGCAGATATAGTTGTCAATACATTTGTAAGTGCATCAGGAGTATGAGCATAATCAACAATTGCAGTAATGTTATCTTTTGATTTTATGTATTCAAACCTACCTTCGGCTGCATTTAGATCACTTATTATACGTAACACATCAATTTTATCTGCTCCCGAAAGAATGGCTGCTGCATAAACCGCAGTTATATTATAGGCATTAAATGTTCCTACTAATTTTGAGAAAACTTCAATTCCGTCAAGGTTAAGATACAATCCGGTTAAGTTATTCTCAATTATCTTACATTTAAAATCCGCAATATTTTTAAGACTGTAAGTATATTTCTTTGCTTTGGTATTCTGGAGCATTACCATACCATTTTTATCATCAACATTAACTAATGCAAAAGCATCTGAAGATAGATTATCAAAAAATAGCTTCTTTGCCTTAATGTATTCAGCAAACGTTTCGTGGTAGTCAAGATGATCATGTGTGATATTACTGAAAATAGCTCCTTTAAATTTCAAACCGGAAATCCTGTTTTGAACAATCGCATGAGAACTAACTTCCATAAAACAATAACTACACCCACTATCTACCATATTCTTTAATAAACCATTCAAATGTATAGCATCAGTAGTAGTATGAGTAGATGGATATTCAATATCGTTAATCTTATTGCTTATTGTTGATAATAACCCTACACCATAACCTAATTCCTTAAAAAGATTATAAAGTAAAGTAACAGTTGTGGTTTTTCCATTAGTTCCTGTTATACCTATTAAATTTAATTGTTCTGAAGGGTTATCAAAGTAATTAGAAGCTAGTATTCCTAATGAATAGCTAGTATCTTTAACTAAAACGTAAGTAATTTCTTTTTTAATTACATTGGGTAATACTTCACATACAATACATTTAGCACCTTTTTCAATAGTTTGCTCAATATAGTTGTGTCCATCCGATTTAGTACCTTTAACTGCTACAAACATGCAGTTACTTTTAATTTCTCTTGAATCAAATGTAATATTGTCAATAATAATATCCTTATTACCGATAATTTCAATAAATGAAGTGTTAATTAATATATCTGTTAATTGTTTCATTTAATTCTTAATTTGATTTTTCCTTTTTTTTCTTATCTGACTTAGCTTTAGTATCAGTAGTTTTCTTTTTTGCTTTATCTTTAGTATCTGTCTTCTTTTTAGGATCTACTTTGGCTTTCTCTTTCTTTTTAGTTGGTTTAGCTTTTTCAGTTGTTTTAGATTTAAGCATTGTTTTAAGAGATTCCTTCTTAGCTACTATGACCTTAGCTTTTGGTGATTCAGCTTTCTTTTCTTTAACTTTTTTTATAGTATCATCCTTCTTAACTGTTTTAGTTGAATCGGTTGAAATTACTTTAGTTAAGATTTGCTTTTCAACAGGACGGTTCTTTAAATATAGTGTAATCAGTTGTCCTTTTACAATTGGATTTCCAGAAGGAATAGATTGACTCTCAACAGGACCTTTACCTACTAAACTTACTTTTAAACCACATTTCTCAAGAATATAAACTGCATCTTTTACTCCCATACCTGAGGTTTCGGGTATAGTGTTTGGCTTTAATACCTTTGCTTTGTAGGTTACAATAGAATCTTTCCTATATCCATCAATCCAATCTGTTTCAGGACTACCAGTATAAGCAGGGAAGCTAAGTTTAGTAAAAATTGTATTAATATCTTTTTGATTGCCTGAATTTACAAATGGTATCTGTCTGTTTATTACTTTCTTTTCTTCCTGACGAATATTAAGTTGTGTCGCAAACACTTTATCTGCAATTTCTTTAAATACAGGTGCAGCTACTGCTCCTCCATAATATTTCCCTTTTGAAGGGTTATTTATTATTACAATGCATGAATATTTAGGATTATCAGCTGGGAAATACCCTACAAACGATGCTTTATAGGTCATTTGCTGATCTGCTTTTTTATAATCCAACTGAGCTGTCCCTGTTTTCCCTGCAATTTTATAAACTGAGTTAAATAAGTTTTTGGCAGTACCATGTTCTACTACTTCTTCAAGTAATCTTCTTACTTTTTTAACTGTTTCTTTAGAACATATCGCTTTATTAATAACTACCGGTTCGTTTTCTTTGATAAGTTTACCTGTCTGACGGATTTCTTTGACAAATAATGGCTTTACCATTACACCATCATTTGCAACAGCATTATATAAAGTTAATGTTTGTAATGGAGTAATCTGCAATTCGTATCCTATAGACATCCATGGTAAAGAAGTCTTTGACCATGTTGGATCCTTCGTATCTTTTATATATGGTGCTCCTTCACCTTTAAGTTCCACACTTAATAGTTTATTTATTGACATGGCATAAAGTCTGTCAATAAATTTCTGTGGGTTGTCATAAAATGTCTTATACGCTATCTGAGAGATGCCCACATTTGACGATACTATAAAAGCCTTTGCAACCGAAACTCTTCCATAACCTTCTTCGTGTGAATCTATCATTTCACGATTAGCATATTGACATTTTCCTGTTGGTACTATTTCGTTTGTGTCATATTTGCCTTCTTCCAAAACAGCAATTAAGGAAGCTAATTTAAATGTAGAACCCGGCTCAGCACTTTCCCATATTGCATAATTTATATCCTCACCAAACGACCCATCTTTCCTTTTCTTAAGATTAGCAATAGCTTTTACATAGCCTGTTTTAACTTCCATCAATATTGCGCAACCATGGTCAGCATTATTAGAATCAAGGCATTTCATTAAAGCATGCTCAGCTACATCCTGAATATTAATATCAATAGTCGTGATTATATCCTTGCCATTCTCAGGTTCTATCTGATTGTTGTTTTCTACCGGACGCCAGATACCATTTGCAATTTTCCGCATCAAACGTTGTCCGCTTACGCCTTCAAGTTCCTTACTATAGGCACCTTCTAAACCAACATATAGGTTTTCTTCAATTTTCTTGTACCCAATAGTTCTACTTGCAAGCATTTTGAAAGGCATGAAGCGATTGTCCTTTTCATCAACAATAAAACCTCCTTTAAACCTTCCTTTTTTTAGTATTGGGAAAGTTCTGAGACGTTTTAGCTGATGATAGTCTATGTTTTTATGAAGCAATAGATCATGCTTATCTTTATCTCTACCATTAAGCAAATAATTCTTATATTCTGCTCTTGATTTTTCGGGGAATATCCTTGATAAACTATCGGCAAGAGCCGGTAAATAAAGATTTAGAGTATCTTCATCAATTACATCTTCGCTCATGTCAATCTTAACATCAAAGATAGGTACTGATGTTGCAAGCAAATTAGAGTCTGAAGAGATGATATTTCCTCTGATCGCTTCTACATTTTCGTAACGTAGAGTTAGATTTTCGGCTCTACTACGCCACATATCACCATCAATAAACTGTATCTTCACAATCCTGAAAATAATGACAAGGGCAAACAGTGATACAGCTATATATATAAGCCGTATCCTCCAAATTATGTCCTTTCTGTTTTCCATTATCGTATTAGTTTATTGCTTTAAAATTATTCTTTAATAAAGATTTTCTGTGGCGGAACCACTGATTCTTTGATGCCTGTACTATCTAATCTTCTAGCTATCTCTGATTGTTTGGTGCTGAACATTACTTCTGCTCTGGTTGTAATATGTTCTGACCTGTATTCTTTAAGTTCTTTCTTTATTTTAGAGATCTCACGTATTTTTTTATCTGCCATATAGCTGTTCCAGATGTAGATAATAAATAATGCTGTTATAAATAGAATCAATGGCAATGCCTGAATAACTCTTTTGTGTGTAAATATTGATCCTGTTCTTATAGCGTCAATACCTTCTCCAAGTCCTCTAAAGATAGGTGATGACTTCTTACTTGACTTTTCTTTCGGAGTCTTAGTCTTCTTTACAGTCTTTTCCTTAACTTCTTCCTGTATCGGTTCTATTAATTGATTCTTACTCATTATTAATCCTTTCTGCTATTCTCATTTTAGCACTACGCGAACGATTATTGCTTTTAAGTTCATTTTCATCCGGGGTAATAGGTTTTTTGCTTATTTGCTTGAAAGGGGTTTTGATGTTCCCAAAGAAGTCTTTCTCTACTTCACCTTCAAAGTTTCCCGACTTAATAAAGTTCTTCACCAATCTATCTTCCAGCGAATGATATGATATTATCACCAATCTCCCTCCTATTTTGAGAGCTTGTGTAGTTTGAAGCAGGAATTCTTTTAAGGATTCAAGTTCCTCATTAACTTCTATCCTTAATGCCTGAAATACCACAGGCAGGTATTTGTGTTCAAAGTTAGCAGGTATACAGCTGCTTATTGCTTTCTTAAGTTGAACTGTTGTTAAAATTGCTTCCTTCTCACGTTGTTCTACAATTGTTTTTGCAAGTTTTCCGGAGTTTGATATTTCGCCATAGTTCTGAAATATTAATTTTAGTTCAGTTTCAGAATAAGTATTAATAACTTCTTTGGCTGATTTCAATTGATTTTGGTTCATGCGCAAATCAAGTTCACCATCAAAGCGGGTTGAGAAACCACGTTCAGGAATGTCAATCTGATGCGATGATATGCCAAGATCAGCTAAAATACCATCAACCGGATAGGTGTTGTATAATTTCAGGAAGTTTTTTAGATATCTGAAGTTTTGATTTATAAGGATAAGTCTTTCGTCATCAACTTTGTTATTAATAGCGTCATCATCCTGATCAAATGCGAGGAGTGTACCGTTTTCGCCTAAGCGACTTAATATTTCTTTTGAATGACCACCGCCACCGTAAGTAGCGTCCACATAAATACCAGCTTGTTGAATCAACAAGCCATTGATGCTCTCTTTCAGTAATACCGGATTATGATACATCTGTATTTATTAGTTATTCATTATCGTTGTTTCCTAATAATTCATTTGCAAGTTCTGGAAAGTTAATATCTAAATTCTTTTCGTGCTCAACATACTTTTCAACACTCCAAATCTCAATCCACCCTGAGAATGGATTTAAGACGATGTCTTTGTCTATGTTCTTAGCCTTTTTTAAATCACCCGGGATCATTAACCTGTCGTTGTTATCCAGAAACACTTTATTCCCTTCGGAGAACTTACGTATTAATGGACGATGTTTAATGTTGTTTGGATTTAGCTTTTTAACTTTCTCAAGAACTTTCTCCCACTCACTAAGAGTATATAGCTCTAAACAGTGGTCAAATATGCTTTCCCTTATCACAAATCCTTCCTCAAGATTTCCGATAAGTTGTTTTTTCAAACCGACAGGGAATTTAAACCTGCCTGTTTGATCAACCGTACAATATTCTTTACCAGTTATAGTAGCCATTTTTTTTTGCTCCTGAATTTAGTTTCCAAAGATACTACAAAAATCCCATAAAAAACCAAATTGTTAATAAATAATCCATAAAATTCCAAAAAATCCCAGTTTATTTTCTTATACTTATAAATAAAAAAAAGGTTACAAATATTTTATCATCAATATATCAGATACATACATATGATAAAACATCATATTATGCTTTTAATTTATTTTTGATACTAATGAAGATTTTCGTTATATTGTTAATAACTTTTGATTTATTAACACTATTTGGGAGGTATTTTTATGTTTTTTGGAAGGTTTTTCACTCCAAATTTACTATTATTGATGGAATATTTGAAAAATATCCTGACAAGCT
>CAIWDQ010000115.1 GCA_903911455.1 uncultured bacterium | reverse complement strand
TTTGCAAAATAATTTTCTAATAATAAATACCAATAAAAACTATCATGAAAAAAGCAAAAGAACTCAAAAGGAAATACTCTAAATCCGACTTAGTAATGTTGGTGCAAGGAAGAGTATTTTACACCAGCTTACTAGAAAACATTGCCGACTTTACAGCTTTATATCCTTTTATAAATACGGCTTTTTTAACTGCATTTCTGGTAAAAATCGTTATAGCTGAAAACTATATTACCGATTCAGAAAACCAGGACGATACACACGTAGAAACAACAGCTGTTGATGTTGATATGGAAAATGGCAGAAACATGGTTCAAATTCTTTTTTCTTATGTAGAATTTGCTTTCCCTGGCAATTCTGCAGTTCAAAAAGAATTTGGTATGGAAGAATATTCAGAAGTTAACAAATTTGCTTACAAATTTCCTCACTTTTTAGAAAGAGCACATTCAAAAGCAGCCATACCAGCTTATGCAGCAGCATTATTAACCAAAGGATGGACTGTAACCAATCAAACAGCTTTGGCAACTTTGATTGCAAAACTAAAAACAGATAGCGAAACTCAACAAGATGATATCTCGGATCGTGGGTCAGTTACTCAAACTAGAATTGCAAATAATAATAATGTTTGGGATGATATGGACACAATAAGTACTTGTTCAAAAAAGGTGTATTATGATAATTATGCCATGACTCAGAAATTTTTATTATACCCTGAAGGCGAACGTGGTTCAATACAACCCGTTCCTCCAGTTCCACCTATAGTTTAAATTATTTATAAATGAACATTTATGAGTTTTAAACGTATTATAGTATAAGAAAAAAATAAAAATGCACTTTTTATTAAAAAAAGTTTGCTTTTTTAAAATAATGTTGTATATTTGCAAACTATTTTAGACAATTTAGTAATAACAATTTAAACTGGAGGGCTGATTATCGAATAAAACTATACTCTTTTTATTAAACTTAACAAAAGGAGGAAACAATGAATGTAAGCAATCTTAGCGACAATGAGCTAATAGCTGAATATTTAAACGGTAATCATCAGATGCTCGAATGTTTAATCACTCGTCATCAGAAGAAAGTATTCTCTCATATTTTAATGGTAGTAAAAGATCGCATGACTGCAGAAGATCTTTTTCAGGAAACCTTCGTAAAGGTTATCCTAACTCTTCGTTCCGGAACTTATAAGGAAGAAGGCAAATTTATTCATTGGGTAATGAGAATTGCTCATAATATTACCATTGACCACTTCCGTAAAGCCAGAAAATTTCAGGTTGTTGAAAACAGCCCTGATTATAATATCTTTGATACACTAAATATCAGCGATGATTCAATTGAGAAAAAGATGATCACAGAACAAATTCATTCTGATATTAGAAATTTAATAGATTATTTACCTGACGAACAAAGAGAAGTTATAGAATTGCGTCATTTTGCAGATATGAGTTTTAAAGATATAGCCGAACATACTAATGTAAGTATAAACACTGCTTTAGGACGTATGAGGTATGCTATCAGAAACCTGAGAAAAATGGTTGAGGATAATAATATTATTCTTACAGCTTAAAAGAAAATTAATATAAAGATTATTGTTTTGAAGTAATATCAAGTACTTTAAAACTAATAAAGTTAAATAAAATATTTTTTCTTCCTTTTATACAATATTCATAAAAGTGTAGCGTTAATATGGTATGTAATTTAATAATTATAGCCTATGAAAAAATGCTACACTTTTAATTTTTCTGACTCCGATAAAAATAAAAACAATAATAATAACTTTGACAAAAATGAACAAGATCTTATACCTGGTCAACATATTATAAGAAATCTTATAAATTTCTCAAAGTCATTAGGAGTCATGAATTCTATTTCAATTGGAACTTTTAGTATTATCAATAACTAGAAGTCTTTTTAATCAACTTAAACAAAAAGAAACCCTTAATAGTAATTAGTACTATTAAGGGTTTATTTTTTATATATTATGATAAACTATAGAAACTTAATATTGTCTTTAGCAGTTGTTTTTTCACAATAATGACAAAGTAATTTAAGTTCTCCTTTATCTATTAATGTAAATTTAGTTGGAATAGCTTCGTTATTAGTCACACAATTAGGATTAAAACATTTTACAATGTTTTCAACAGTGTCAGGGATTTCAACTTGTTTTTTCTCAATAATGTTAAAATCTTTTATAACTATTAAAGTTGCTGTTGGAGCTACTAAAGCAATTTTATTAATCTCATCTATCTTAAAGAACTTGTTCTTTATTTTTATTAAGCCTTTTTTACCAAGTCTGCGACTCTCAAGATTAATGCCAAATAAAACCTGGTCCATATGTTTTTCAAGATCTAATATTTTGAATACCTGTAAAACACTTTTTGGTGGGATATGATCTATAACAGTGCCATTCTCTAGAGCTGACACTACGAGTTCTTTTCTTGTATCTTTATTTTCCATTGAAATATAATATTAAATGTTATAATTGAATTCTTATTATTTAACACCAAGTATTGCTGCCATCAAAGCCTGACGAACATATACTCCGTTTAAAGCCTGTTGGAAATAATATGCTTCTTTCATATCATCAACATCCTCGTTGATTTCGTTAACACGTGGTAACGGATGAAGAACTTTAAGGTTATCTTTACAGCCATTCAACATTTCTTTATTAAGGATATATGAGTTCTTTACTTTTTCATAATCCATTGGGTCAGAAAAACGTTCTCTTTGAATACGTGTCATATAAAGTATATCAACAGTAGGGATTACTTCCGAAAGATCGGTGTATTGATAATATTTAAGGTTCTTATCTTTGATATGTCGTTTAACAGCACTAGGTAACTTCAATTCGGTTGGAGAAACGAAATGAAATGTGCAATTAAAATTAGTTAAAGCAATTACATTTGAATGAACTGTTCTTCCATACTTAAGATCACCAACAAAAGCTATATGTAGATCATCCAATTTGCCTTGTGTTTTTCTTATTGAATAAAGATCCAATAAACACTGAGTTGGATGTTGGTTAGCACCATCACCCGCATTAATAATTGGAACATTTGATACTTCGCTTGCAAAACGTGCACTACCTTCTAATGGATGACGCATTACAATAAGATCTGAATAATTAGCTACTGTTTTAATGGTGTCTTTTAAAGACTCTCCTTTTTTAACACTTGAGCTAGATGCATCAGAGAAACCTATAACACTTCCTCCAAGTTGGTTAACGGCACTTTCAAAACTTAAACGAGTACGGGTAGATGGCTCAAAGAATAAAGTAGCTACTACATAGCTGTCAAGGATTTTTTGTTTAGGTTGTTTTTCGAACTCTTCTGCAATGTCAAGGATTTTAATGTATTCTTCTTTTGAAAAATCATTGATTGAAACTAAACTTCTGTTTTTCATTTTTAATTGATTAAATTCTTTTCAAATTTACTAAATATATTTAACAACTGAGCAAAAAAAAAGGCGACCATTACAGCCGCCTTTTATTAAATATTAATGACATCCACAACCGCAGCCGCCTTTTTTGAGATCATGTTTTACAACAAAATCAAATACAACGTCGGCTAAGTTAGGACTGCCTATTTCCTGTAATTCATAATCAACTTTTACAGTTGGCTTATTAATTTTGATAATTCTGTTCAAATCAATTGGAGTAGCAATAACTACTGCATCACAATCGGTATTGTTAATAGATGTTTCCAAATCTTTTACTTGTTCAGCACCGTAGCCCATAGCTGGCATTAAAGTACCAATGTTTGGATAAATTCTGAATGTTTCAGCTATTTTACCAACTACAAATGGACGTGGATCTACTAATTCTTTTGCTCCGAATTTTTTAGCTGCAACAGTACCTGCACCTAATTTCATTTCACCATGAGTTAAAGTTGGACCATCTTCAACAACTAATACTCTTTTTCCTTTAATAAGTTCAGGATTGTGAACTGTTAATGGAGAAGCTGCATCAACAACGATAGCATTAGGATTTATTCTTTCAATGTTATCTCTAACTATTTGTATTGCTTCAGGAGCTGCACTATCCATTTTGTTTATAACGATAACGTCAGCTAAACGAGCAGTAACTTCACCAGGATAATAATTAACTTCGTGACCTGGTCTGTGTGGGTCAACAACTGTAATAGTTAAATCTGGTTTAAAGAATGGGAAGTCATTATTACCACCATCCCATAAAACAACATCACATCCATCAGGATCGTTTTCAGCTGCTCTTAAGATTGCTTCATAATCAACACCTGCATATATTACGTTTCCACGTACTACATGTGGTTCATATTCTTCCATTTCTTCGATAGTACATTTATGTTTAGCTAAATCTTCAATTGTTGCAAAACGTTGTACTTTTTGTGCATTTAAATCACCATAAGGCATTGGGTGACGAGCTGCAACAACTTTCAAACCATGAGACATTAAAAGCTCAATGATTCTTCTTGAAGTCTGGCTTTTGCCACAACCTGTTCTAACAGCACCAACAGCAATTACTGGTTTTGTGCTCTTAATCATAGTATCCTTTGGACCTAAAAGAATAAAGTTAGCACCAGCTGCATTTACTATAGAGCTAACATTCATTACTCTTGGGTAAGGAACATCGCTGTAAGCAAATACACAGTCATCAACATTTAAATCCTTTATTAAACGTGGTAATTCTGCTTCAGCAAGAATAGGAATACCTTCTGGGTATAACTCTTCACCTGCTAATTCTTTAGGATATTTTCTTCCGTCGATATCCGGTATCTGTGCGGCTGTAAAAGCTACTACATTGTATGCAGTATTGCCTCTGAAGTAGGTATTGAAATTGTGGAAATCTCTACCTGCTGCTCCGATAATGATTACATTTTTTTTCATTATTACTTTTCTTTATTTGTATATTGTTAAAAAATAACTGTATTAGATTTGATAAAAATTTTCTGCAAAGTTACAAGTTTAAGTAATCCAAACAAATCTTTTAAAAAATATTTTTTCAACAAGTTCTAAACAACTGTTATTTAAGGATTAATTATAAAGTGATTTAAAATATTTTAGTGTAATAGCTACCTTCAATAAAATGAAAGGAGTTGAAAAATAAGATGATATGTTTATTTTTTCTTTAAAGTAAATGGATTTATTACCCCTACACCTAAATTCAAATTATCAAATACTATTGCTAAATCAAAAATATCATTAATCCCATCTCCATTAATATCTTCAACTATATAGCCTAAGGGTGAATTTGGATCGTTTATTAAATCAAAAATATCTGACAAATCAAAAATATTAATAACTCCATCTTTAAATATTTCACCTGACCAGATTAAACTCCCCAAATAGATGTTATTATTATAAATAGGATTCATATTATTTGCAAATTGAATTGATGAAGAATGTGAAAAAAAGTTGTAAGATGTAAGACTATCGATAATGTTAATAGAATCACTCCAGGTTTCTATACTATTTCTATGATTAAATATGACGTAAACGTTTTTGATTGTAGTATCTAATGTAGGAAGAGCTAATAAAGGAATATTACCTTCAACTCCCAAACCAAGACCATGATATTCAGCCAAAATATTATAAAAAGGAGCCTCAGTATTCCTAACTATAATACTTATTGTATCAGCATATGGAGGACTTTGAAACTTAACAACTAAATCTTCAGAATATGGATCAAAATCTGACACTTGTTTCATAGACCCATTGTCTTGATATAAACCTTGTAACATTGCATGAAGTAATAGCTTTTTAGTTGGACTAACTACGTTTCCATTGTTAACAGTTATATTTAAACTAGATTCAATCCCATCACCACAAGAGTTATTGCCTTTAACTTTAATAATACCTGAAACGGCAGATGAGCTAATGTTTATTGTAATACTATTCGACATACTTATACCAGAATAACCCGAAGGAAGAGTCCATGTATAAGATATTGCATAAGGTATAGGAGGAACGATGTATATAAGGCTATTTTGCCCTGTCTGAACTGATATAGGTCCCATTATAGGTCCAGCTGTCTGAGGCAAAGGATTAACTGTAATTGCTTTATTTGAAGATACCCCTTCACCACACATATTATGGCCTTTTACAGATATATTACCTGAAGTTGCGTTTGCTCCGTAATTTAATGTAATATTATTTGTAGTACTTATGCCATTTGCTCCATTTGGTAAAGTCCAAATATAAGATGTTGCATTGGTAATAGAATGTACACTATATGCTACTGTGCTCTGTCCTTGACAAACACTTACTGCTCCTGTAATAGTTCCAGCATTAGCCGGTAAAGGATTAATAGAAATAGTAATAACATTGGAGTAAACTGATGGATAGCCTGATTGAGTTACTTCTGCACGATAATATGTTGTTAAATTTAAATTATCTGTAGTGTAACTATTAGTATTTGCACCTATACCACTCATAACATAAGTCCAATTAGAAGTTCCGTTTGAAGATTGTTGCCATTGAATACTTCCTGTATATCCTGTCAAATTAATTATAGAGGATGTTCCACCACATATTGTGGCGTTTGATGATGCAGTTCCTGCAAACGGAGGTGGAATAGGTGATAGAATGGTGCCAATCATAAATCTAAATGGAAAAGAATACGAATCTTCTTGATAAAGTCCAGATCCATCAATATTGGAAGTAAAGAAAGTAGACGGTCTTGAAGGATTTTCATTCTGAACACCCATAGGATAGTATGGGGTTGAACCTATTGTAAGAGCAAAGCCTGCATAGTAATCAGAATTAGTTATTGAAGGTTGGTTATTTAAAGAAAATGTATGCCAACTTCCCATATCACTTGTCTGAATTACATAATTACCGGATTGTCCGACTATATTGCCGTAGGTATCTAAAACTATAGCATAAACAGTTTGCCCAATACTTGCAGAATTGTTAGCAATAAAAGCTTTAACGGAACTAACGTTTGCAGTTCCATTTACATGATATTTTGCATAAAAAATGCCACTAGAACTTGTAGTAGGGTCATTTTGCATAATAAAACCAAATGAATTAGAAGAATTAGCTATAGAAGAATAATTGCAAGTAAAGGCATTAGTATTTTGCACCCACATTTTTGAATTATCATTATTATAATCATCATTTGGTAATGAAATTGTAATATTTGTAGTCCCAGTTGATGTAGCCATAAAACTATTAAAATAAACTGTTGTGCTACCTCCAGAATTTAAATAATTAATATATTGTGTATCTGAAAAGGTATTTACACCCGAAAGACTTAAAGTTACAGGAATATTAGACATGCTATTATAGCCTGTATTTATAATGTTAACTGAGACAGTTTGGGGACTTGAATAATTAGATGATGCTTCTCCAAGAGAATATATTTCACCAACAGCTAAATCGTTGTTAAAGGTAGGTATAAAACGATAAGTTCTCCCAATATCAGGTTTAGGACGCGCCGTTGGATTACCAAAGTTTAAAGTAGCTGTTGTATTATAATTCCCATTTGTAAAATTAACAGCATCCCAGGTTGCAGTAGAACCTTTATTTACTACCAGTAAATGATTGTATTGATTACTTGATCCTTTTAAACCACAAGCTGAAGTTTTAAAAGCGGAAGGATTAGCTGAAGGTGTCCAATCACCATATACAAATTCAATAATATTAGAAGTCTCATAAAGTTTGATTTGGAACTTCATATTGTTATATTGTTGAGCAGGAGTTGTAGTTTTATCTCTTACATTCTTATATTGAATAGTACAAATTCTGTTTGGAGCCATACCCGAAGTATTTACTCTATATTCAGGAGTATTACTCCCAGCTGTTAAATCATGATTAAAAGGACTTATTAAATTAACATCAGCAGCATCAGAACTATTAAAGATACCCGAACCTGCAGTTTGTGCTCCATCAAAAAATAAACCAGCTGAAGATGGTGGCGTATTTCCTAACTTAATAAATCCATTTGTATTTAATATGAATTGAGTGAAAGATTGACAATTATAGTTAAATGAAAACCCAATATTTTGAGGAGCAGAATTTGCATCATCAAAATTTGCTGTTTGAATAACTGTCCCATTAGTGTCTAAACCAGTATATGTTCCAGCAACACTCTGAGCTTTTGTGGCAAGATAATTTAATGAAGGACATCCAATAGGCTCTATTACATTTAATGAGTAATCTTCAACTTCACCGTATTGTGAATTTCCACATGGTGAAGATGCTTCGTCATTATAATGTATTCTTATCCTAATTCTTACTTGACCTAACTGTGCATCTAACGGACAATAAATAGTTGTTAAATAGGGACCTGATCCCGGACTTCCTTGACTATTAATAAATTGATCATCCGAGAAATTCCCATTATTGTTCCAATCTACCCATACTCCACAAAGATCATCAGGATAAGGACTGCCATTATTAATACTTAATAAAAGTGTAGTCCCTTTGGTTATATTTGTCGACATCGCTGTATAATCTGCATATCCTCCAGATGAACACATTGAAGAATTATTAATAGTACCTATATTTACATTCGCAATATATTCGTCACAATTATTTGAACCGGCACTACAATAACCAACAAAAGGTAGTGTAGTAAAAGTAGAATCATCACCATAAGTAATTCCTATACTATTAATTGCAAATGCTCTGTAATGATATAATTTATTAATTTTTAATCCAGAAAGAGTGCACATAAAATATCCTTGCTGACCTGGCGAAAAGACTTTCAGTTTAGATGTATCAGGTGCTGACATTGTATCGTAACAAATCCCTCTTGATAGAATTGTTGCTCCACCATCAGAGAATACATTCCCTGAACAGTTAGCCGAAGTTTGCCCAATGTTTGTTGCATTTACTGTTGAAACAGAAGGAGTAGTATTGATTATTGTTAACCCGTTTGTTAGTGAAAGATTCCCATCAGTATTGTTATATAATTTAACATCATAACTGCCTATTGGCATAGAGTTGTCTATATAGAATACAGATTTAATAACAGTTGCTGATATGACAGTGTCACTGTTAGAATTAATATAATAAGAATTGCCCTGACTTAACCAAACTGAATTGTATTCCTGATTAAAATGTGTATTTACACCTGTAATTGTAACTGTAATTGTTTGTCCCTTTGAAACTGTATTGGGGCTCACATTGGCAATATGAGGAGTTACAGGTTCCATGCTATTTATACATTTTAATATTTTGTTTGAAGAAGAGCTGAACACTCCTAGCCATCCTTTACTGGCATCAACAAAACCAACTCCTAAACATGGTTGGTTTCCTCCATTTGGTTGAAGAAGTGGATCCGTAAAATCAGTCCAGTTTAAGCCCCCATTATTACTGTAACTCACACCATGAGATGCAAGATAAGGAGCAGAAGAGACAAAAGTGTTATTAGTACCAGGGACATAACATAACTGATAACCATAAAATGGCCCATTTGAATGCAATGTATCCCACGAAGCGCCTCCATTAGTTGTGAATTTCCAAAGATAAGCTGATGTATTAGTTGGAAAACATCCTGCTAAAATATAATCAGAACTAGATGCATAAATATTTTGTCCATTATATGTAGAATTAAACGGAGCGGTTGGAGTTAATGTCCAGTTTACACCATAATTCGTTGTTTTATATACCCGTCCTTTATTAGTAAAGAAGAAACCAATTCCACCTGAGACGATTGAAGCAGTAGTTGGGCTGCTGAACCCATATTCACCCGAAAGAATGAGAGGATTTGCAGTAGTGTCAACATGAATCCAGGTGGAACCACTATCATTAGTTCTATAAATATCAAAACGATTATTTACAGGATCCCCATAACAAAAGCCCTTTCCATTCCCCCAGAATTTAACACCATCAGCAAATGTAGTAGGAGGGTTGTTTAATACACCTGTAACTGTTGTCCAATTGTTTCCGCTATCAGTTGTTTTCATAAAAGAAGCAGCAAAAGTAACAGTATCGAGTGCTACACAAAAAGCCTTAGTACTAGAAACTCCAGTTAATACATATGGAAATACATTAGCTCCCAGTCCATTATATGTTCCGGGTATCCATGTAGTACCTCCATTATTTGTGTGCGACATTGATTTATATTTTACACCCGATCCAGTGCCATTAATACCATTAACCCACACTACATTACTATCTACTATTGATATTTGGTCGACTGTAGTTGAGGTTCCCGCCATAAGTGTGTTTTGCTCAACCCATGTTTGAGTATTTGCAGTTATATATTGTGAATTTAGAAGTGTTTTAAAATGAATCTTATCTATTTTTAAACTTGCTCCTACAAAAGAGACTAAAGTGTCGTTCCAATTCGAAGATTGCATATCAATAATAACTGTATCCGGAGTTTGCCATAAATTAAAAGGTATCTCCATATATTGATAGCCAGATGTAGCTTGAAGCTGAATATATCTTCCATCAAACTGATTCCCATTCTTTTTAAAAGTTAAGTTTATAGATCCAAAATCAAGAGGATTGGCTGGTACATATTTATAATAAAAGGCAAAGGTATCAATCTTGTTTGAAAATGGGATACCACCTTGTTCATTACAATTTCCATTACAATTTTGAGGGTAATAACCATTAGATATTTGTCCGGACTGAGCACTAGGCTGATTGTTCCTTTGTCCCAGATAGGTTTTTATTTCAACTGCATAATTGCCAAATAATGCATCGGTAGTTCTTATAACTCCATCCGAATTGTAATTTGAATTTGAATTCCAGTTGATAAGCGTATAAGGAGTCTGGCTTTGTTGCCAGTTTTCGAAATCTCCATCAAATAATGCTGGTTGATTATTTACCCCTTTAAAGGAAATACTATCTACTAATAGTGTGCTCCCAACGACACCATTTCCACCTGAAAAGACATCACTCGACACAAAGCCGAATATAACAGAATCGGGAGTTTGTGGAAGCAACTGACTGAAATTAATATCAAACAAAGTATAAGTTGTATGTAAACCACCAATTTTATAATAATATGAACCTATTGCACTACCAGATTTACGAAAGATCAAAATTATAGTAGCTGAATCAGCAGATGCAACATTATATTTAAAATAGCCGCGTAAACCTGTTGGTGATTGATTGTAAGGTATGCCTCCAGTCCATGTGCTTGGATCGCCATTGTTTGGGTTAGCATTAAGAAAATACCCAATAGCTGGTCCATTATTTGATACTACAGTCGAAATCTGTATTGCATATGTGCCATGATAGGCATCAGTAGATTTAACCAGATTAAAGGCTGTACCTCGCATATAAGCATCATTATTTGAAGTATAAGGATAATTTTGAGGATTATCATATGTAACAGAACTCCAGTTTTCGAAATTACCGTTAGGTATATGAGTTTGCCCGTTAATTGTGGTTAAAAATCTAAAGATTATTAGACTTAAAATTAATAAATATTTTTTTTTCATAGTGTTTGATTTTTGATTATTATTTTTGTTTTGAATAATTTTACAATGATACAATATATTTAGCTTGAAAGCAAATTTATTTTCTAAAAACCATTATTTAATTAGTATTTTAACAAATAATCGAATATTATCTAAATTAAAAGCCTCACCAAACTAATTTTGATGAGGCTTCTAGTTTTTCTTTTTTATAGTTTAGTTTCCTTGCTCTTTCATTATATTTAATGATTCAGTGAACTCGGGATCTAATTCAAGAATTTTATTTATATGATAGTCCACCATATAAGGCATATCTAATTCTTTATAACATTGTACTGCTGCTAAGTGAGATTTCTTATCGAAATGATAGTATAGAATACTGGTTTCGAAACAGGTTGCCGCATCATCAAACTCTTTTAATTCAATATATGCATTACCCATATGAAACAGGCTTCCATAATTTTCATCTTTATTAATATTAAAGGCTTTATCAAAATATTCGATCGCTTTTCTATAATCTTTGTTTTCTATACTGCTTAGACCAAGCTGTTCAATACTTGATGCATTGTCAGGATTATCTGCTATAAAAGCAGCTATTGTTTCTTCAGCTTCTTTAAATAATTCTGCAGAACGATAGTATCCACAAAGTCGTTGAAATAATATTTCATCATTTTTATTCTTTTCAAAAAGATTTTTAGTAATACTTATACATTCCAGATAATTTCCCATATTTTCATAAATATCAAGCAAATTATAGGATGCTATTTGTTGATATCTTTCAACACCAGGCGATTTTGTATTAATTAACTTATCATATAAAGGTATTGCCAGTTCAGGTGTGTGAAGCTGACATAATATATTTGCCTTAATTAAATAGAAGTTTGGATGATGGTAAGTTTCGAGGGTTTCTGCTTTATTTACCAGATCAAGAGCCTTTTTAAATTCTTGTTTCGATACTTCTTCATCTGCTTTGCGCAATAAAAGTGTAGAACTTTCTGGATGTTGTGTTAAAGCAATCTCGAGATATTTTGCTTTATTTTTTAAATCATTTTTAGCTCCATAATTATCTAAAATAATATGCCAGTCTTCTGCATCAAAGAATGTAGAAACTTCAGTTTCGAAACGTTGCATGGTTTCCTTTTTGAGTTCATCAAATTCAGGATTTGAAGGTGGCATGTTTAATGGTGGTGGCATATTTGCAGCTCTGGGTTTAGGTGCAAACTTAGCTTTCAATAAATCATATAATTCTTGCCAAACATCACCAAGTACATTGTCTTTTTTTATAAATACATCCCAAACCTTTTCCATTTTTTTACGTTCGTCACTCCAAACTCCTTTAAATTCATCAAAGTCATTAGCAAAAATACAAACATCTATAGAGTTCTTATTTTGATGTAAAAGTTTGTGATACATTGCATCTACCTGACTAAATAGAGTTTTCGATTTTTTCTCATCTTCATCTTCTCCATGTATGAGCTTTTGTATTTCATTTACATGATCAAAATGGGCATTCAATTCATGAATTAGATCATTAATACTGGTATTAAATTCATTTATATATAGCTGTTGCTCTTCAGCAGTTGGGATATAAACCGAAATAGCTGGGCTATAGCCGCCTTTCATAGCTGCTGGAGGGAAACAAATTGTGTTTGATGCTTTATCTGCCTTTTCTTTGCATATAAACAAACGCTCCCAATATCCTGGTAACAATTCGGCCATTGCATTTAGTTCATTTATAACATATTTTGTGGTTTTGGGTAATTGATTATACATTTCAACATATTTATCTATTAACTTTTTCTCAAAATCACTAAAAGGAAGCTGTTTCTCATAAGTAAAAGATATTGTACGCAAAGGGGTTTCAAACTGCATTACATCCTGTTTTACATTAAATACTTTTTTGTCATCGTTATTACTATGTCCTCCAAAAAGTATTCCTATAATTACTTTATGTTTTTTATCGTATTCAATACATTTAGAGATATTCTCATTCAGTTGTTTAGTTAATTGATTTCTTTCTTCACCTTCAGCATTAGCTAATTTATTATAAAGTTCATCATTTATACTACGAAACCTACTCCATTGCTCACTTACATCCTTAGTCCACCCCCAACATTCAACTCTAGTTTTTTCATCTACATGTTTTTCGGCATCTGTATAATCCCATTTAGCATCAGGTGTTAATTTAGGAATTAAATACTCATGGAATATATGCTGTCTATTATCAGTCTCATTTATAAACTTATTAAAAAGTTCAATATCTGTAGGTATTTTCTGTATCATGATTTTTTTTATTATGAATTAATTTTCTAAATATTATAATGTCTTAATAACTTCCTGTTGGCTGGCAGGAAGTTATTAAGGCACTTCTCCTAATTGGCTCTTATTGTAAAGTAGTTTGTAAATTCTCCCTGCACATTATCGCCATTTATTGGAGCTGCACGTACCAAATATTCAACTCCGGGTGTAAAACCACTGACATTACCTCTTGATTTTGGGATTGTTTTGGTGAATACAAGTGAATAATCTTCGGCTAATCTTACCTCTATTACATAATAAAAAGCACCAAATATTGCTTTTAAGATTATTAATAATACTCCTGATATTAGTGTATTCTTAACTACAATATCTTGTTTATCATATGATGTACTCCCTTTTAATTTATAACCCAACATAGCAGCTAAATCGGCTAAATCTTCATCGTTAGCAACTTGTTCGTAATAAGTTCCGTTAGCAAAATATATTTCTTCAGCCAGATCCAGAGCAGCATTAAGCCGTATTGTTGCAGCTTCGTCGTGCATATTATGACTTAAGTTATACTCCGTAACTATTGCATCTCTGCAAGCCAAAATAGCAACCGACTTATACTTGGCATCAGGCACAAGTAATGTGTGAAGTAGTTGTGTACGCGACAGATTTGATAGAATCTGAATAACAATCGGAGCTTTTCTACTTCCAATTGTCAAAATAAAATAATATTTCCTTCTCATTGTTTTATTGATTTTGTTATTTAATAAATGAATTAATATCGGTGTTATATGTAAAGTTAAATTGTATATATCTAATATAAAGGCTTATAGTAACATATTCGAGCTTAAGTGAAGCAGAGTATGCATTGCTACACGCAGACTTAAGTCTGAATGAAGCAATGTCCACCTTACATGAAGCAGACTTAAGTCTGCTCGTACTTGTCGACAAGCAAGTGTAAGCAGACTTAAGTCTGCATGAAGTTAGTGATGTAAAACTATAAGTAGAGTTAACGCTCCTTGAAGCAAAGTCCACCTTACTATACACAGAGTTAAGTCTGCATGCAGTAAGCCGAACACTAAGTGAATCAAGCTGGATATTAGAATATTTAATGCTAAAGTTGTGAGCAAGATTATGTATTGAGCAGTATTCACTTTTATCACCACAAGCATTAATGCCCTGGGACTGTTTATCAGAATGTAAAAATGATGAGCGCTTAGCCATCTTATTTTTAATACTATTTTTATGAAAGTGTAGTCTACGTGCACTTAAAAATAATATTTCTGCAAACATACAAAATAAAAAGAGGCTTGTCAATAGCCAAAACCAAATTAATTTCCAATAATTTACAGCGATGTGTAGTCCTTAGCCTGTTGGCCTGTTGATAACTTTATTAAAATAATTATTTATTGAAAAAAGAATAGTAATAATGTGCTCTTAGCAAAGAATCTATTAACATTAGCCTCAGTTATTTTAGGAAAATATTAATGCAAAAAAATAAATCTTTTAAAATAATTTGGATTTTTGCTTTTTATGTATTACTTTTGTATGCTTCAAAACCAAAAAAAACAGTTATGAAAAATAAATTTATCCTTTACATTGCCTTGTTTTTTATTTTTACAAGTACTGCCTATACTCAAGTTGACAGCCTAAAGAACAACAATATTAAATTATCAAGATACTACTCAGAGATTCATTTTTGCTATGGTACTGCTGGAACAGGAGCTGCTCTTAGTGGAGATTTTGTATTAGCAAACAATTGGGGTGTAGTTTTAAGTTATTATTACTTAACTGAACATACAAAGAAATTACCTAAAGATTATTATGATAATACCTTCTCACTTCTTATACCAATTAAAGATGATATAAGTTTCTCTAATATTTGCTTTTTAAAGGAGTTTCAAAATGAAAGTAAAAAGCTGATATTTGGCATTGAAGTTGGCCCTTCTATAGTTTATAGTCATTTTGCTGAATTTACTCCAATACCTAATCCAAATATTTTTTTAACTAATTATAATATTATTTATCATAATGATCAAGCTATAGGATTATCATTAAGATTAAAAATAGAGACTTCTTTTTCAAACTATGTAGGGTTAAATTTTGCACTTTTTAATAATATAAACAGAATTGAGTCAATAAACGGATGTGAGCTCTGCCTTACTCTTGGTAAAGTAAAATAGATAGTTGTTTTGTAATTTATCTTTCTCCTTTTATTATGAGTAAGATATGTTTTAGAATAAAAGAGTTTAAATTTGCATATATTTTTTAATAATCAAAACTAAATTAAAATGAAAAACATTAATTCCTTTCCTATTTTTAGAACATTACGTACACGTAATTGGGCAAGAATTCTATCCTTTCTTCTTATTTTTGCTGTTCTTAATTTAATAACAGGATGTTTTTATTATAAAGTTAACACCTATATTAAACCTAAAGAAAAAGAAATGGCTCAAAAGCAATTTAAATATAAATTTCTAATGATCCATTTAAACGAACACGTTTGGCATATTACAGATATAAAAATTGAAAACAATATACTTACGGGTACAATTACAAGTTATACAGGTCATCAGAAATATGCTACTACAAATCCTTATACTGCTAACAGATACAGATTAAATAGTGAAGACGAAGTGCTTAACGAGATACATATTTATACTTCAAGTGTAGATGATGAAGTTAATAATAAACTTTCAATTCATTTAGATAATGTCTCTAAAATAGAAGTTTATGATCCTGCTGTTGGAGCTACTATAGCTTCCTGGATTTTTGGTACAGTAGGGGTAGTAGCTATAGCAGCGCTTGTAATATTTATAATTATTGCTTTAACAAAAAGTTCATGCCCTTTTATTTATATATGGGATGGTAATAACTATCAATTTACCGGCGAAATATATAGTGGCTCTATTTCACCTAATTTAGAGCGAAATGATTACCTGCCGTTAAGAGGTTTAAATGATGAAAATGGTGAATATAAACTTAAAATTAGTAACGAAATAAAAGAAATTCAACATACAAACCTAACCGAACTATTAGTAATTGATCATCCTGAAGGATCAAAAGTATTGATTGATAAAAAAGGAGTTCTTCAAACAGCAACAGATCTAAAAACACCTTTGTCAGCCCAGAATTTTAAAGGGAAAGATGTCTTAAACAGAATTGTAAAGGAAGATAGTTTAAGCTATTCCGGAGATGAAGTTTATAAAGAAACTGATGGAATAATAATGAATTTTAAGCTCCCAAAAGATATAAAAACAGGGAAGCTCTTTATTAGAGCCAAAAATACTTTCTGGTTAGAAAATGTAATAGGTAGTTTTTATGATCTTTTTGGGACTTCATATAAGAAATGGGCCGAAAAACAAAAGAAAGAACCGGGAGATAAACAACGACAATGGGCACTGGATCAAAATATACCATTGTCAGTTTATGTTCAAAAAAATAATAAATGGGAGTTCGTTGAATACTATAATCTAAGTGGACCCATGGCTTTTAAAGAAGATGTATTGCCAATAGATATTACAGGAATTAATTCGGATACTTTAAAAATAAAGTTAGAATCAGGCTCGTATTTTTGGGATATTGATTATGTGGGCATGGATTTTACTAAAAACATTGAAATCACTACAACAGTTGTCCCATTAAAAAATGGATTAACTAATACTAATGATAATATTACCAATATGCTAATAGGTGACGACAGTAAATATTATGTGCAGCCAAATATAGGTGATAATGCTATTTTAACATTTACAGCACCTATAAAGACATCCTCGAAACGATCAATATTCTTACATAGTAAAGGATATTATGAGATACTAAGAAATCCTACAGGAACAGCTAACAGGCAGTATTTAGAAGAGTTCAGAAAACCGGGAAGGTTTACTAAGTACTCCTTTGATTTGCTTCAGTCCTATAGTCTAAATACTAAAAACTAAATGGAAAACGACTTATTGAATGCTCCTGATATAACTATTAATAGTTCAAGAATAATATCGGGTATAAAAGCCGGATTAATCAAGACAAGAATAAATATAAGGATTTTAAAACTCGCAATAGAGGTTTATAAAAATCCTGTTAAAGCATATAAAATATTACGCCAGTTAATAATTAGAATAGATAAAGTGCAGGGTAAAATTAAAAACTTGCGCTATGTTGAATCAGATAATAAATATTACTGGTCAGTTGATTATCCGGCATGGCCCTCACCAACATTTGATATGTATATAAAAAATGAATTCAACAGAATAGGTTCAAATGAAAAGGTACATAAATCGCTCCAAACAATTATCTTTGCAATTACAAACCGTTGTTCACTACAATGTAAGCACTGTTTTGAATGGGATAAACTAGATAATGTTGACAAATTATCACTTGAAGAACTAAAAACTGTATTAAATAAAATACTGGCACAAGGTATACGTCATATACAGTTAAGTGGTGGTGAGCCATTAGTCCGCTTTGATGATATGATAGAACTTATTAAATCAGCAGATTCCGAAACTAATTTCTGGATATTAACATCAGGATTCGGATTAACATCAGAAAAAGCAGCTACATTAAAAAAAGCAGGTCTTACAGGTGTAAATATAAGTCTGGATCATTGGAATCATACATTTCATAACGATTTTAGAAATAACAATAATTCATTTAAATGGGTGAAAGATGCTGTTAAAAACTGTAAAGAGAATGGTATAATAGTCAGTCTTTCATTATGTGCTACAAAAGAGTTCATTTCTATTGACAACCTGACTAAATACTTAGAACTTGCCAAAGAGTGGAAAGTTGATTTTATTAGAATCCTTGAACCACGTAATGTTGGTAGATTTATAAATAATGATGCTGAAATTGATTCCGCTCAACAGAAGATACTTGAAGAGTTTTATATCTATATAAATTCAGACAAGAAATATAGAGAATACCCACTTCTAAATTATCCTGGATATCATCAACGTAAGGTCGGTTGTTTTGGTGCAGGAAACAGGTACTTATATATTGATTCAAATGCAGATTTTCATGCTTGTCCTTTTTGTCTTCAAAAACAAGGGAATGCTTTAACAGATTCTTTTAATGATGCAATTTTAAAGATGAAAGAGAAAAAATGTCACGCATTTAAAATGAATTATAATGATTAAGATTATCATAAATAGACAAAATTGTGATAATCTTAAAGCAGTTCTACATCAAACACACCTTCTTTATCAATAGAAAGTAATTTAACCTCGCATACCTTATTAATAAGAGCAGGGTTATAAGCGGTTTTTACACGAATGTAATTATCAGTAAAACCATGAATATGATGATGTTTTATGTCTGATTCAAAAAGAACTTTCTTGGTTTTGCCAATATTCTGCATATAAAATTCTTCTTTCTTTTTATCAGATAATTCCTGAAGCTTCTTACTCCTTTCGCGACGTATATGGACAGGAACTTTATCATCAAGTTTAACTGCAACAGTTTCCGGACGCTCTGAATAGGTAAATACATGAAGATAAGAAAGTGGTAAGCTCTCAATAAAGTGATAAGCTTCCATAAAATCCTCGTCGCTTTCGCCAGGGAAACCAGTGATAACATCAGCAGCAATGCAACAATCAGGTAAAAGAGTTTTAATATTTATAACCCTGTCGGCAAACAACTCACGAACATACTTACGTTTCATAAGCTTCAATATCTTATTAGTGCCTGCCTGCAAAGGAATATGAAAATGAGGAAGGAATTTCTGAGAATTAACAGCAAACTCTATAATCTCATTCGTCAAAAGATCAGGCTCAATAGAAGAAATACGATACCTTTCAATCCCATCAACTTTATCAAGCTCTTTAATCAAATCTAAAAAATTATAACCAGTATTCTTACCAAAATCACCAATATTAACACCTGTCAGAATGATTTCCTTTAGGCCTTTAGCAGCAATCTGTTGAGCCGATTTAACTAGGTTGTCGATACTATCGCTCCTACTGCGGCCACGGGCAAAAGGAATGGCACAATAGGTACAAAAATAATCGCAACCATCCTGAATCTTAAGGAAAGAACGGGTACGATCGTCTGATGAAAACGAAGGCACAAACTCCTCAGTCTTATCAATAGCCTTAACATCACACCACGAGCAACCTTTAACATGTTTATGCTCTTCTTCAGTTACATAATTGATAAGCTTATGCTTTTCGGTGTTACCTATAATAATATCTACACCATCAATCTGCGAAAGATCATCAGCCTTAAGCTGAGAAAAACAACCAATTACGGCAACTTTAGCATTAGGATTACGATTGATAGCACTGCGGATGGCAGTTTTACATTTCTTTTCAGCAATAGAAGTCACGGTACATGTATTTATAACGTACACATCAGCATCTTCTTTGAAGTCAATAATCTCAAAACCATTATCAGTAAATTGTCTGGATATCTGAGAAGTTTCTGCAAAGTTTAGTTTGCATCCGAATGTTTGAAAGGCTACTTTTTTCACACTGCAAAATTAGTAAAAGTACTTAGAATATTTAGAGTGAACTAGAGTATTTAGAGTACTTATTGTTTTAAATATTTAAAAACAAAGAAAAAGGGATTAAGTTTAAAGTAGAAAGCACTCAAAATACTCTAAGTACTTTAAGTATTCTAAATACTCCAAGTACTCCAAGTACTCTAAGTACTCAAGACACTCTAAGTACTTACTTCCCCATAAAGATCATAATCCTCTGCCTTCGTAATCTTAATATTATAAAAGTTACCTTGCTTAATACCTTTATTAGTAATAGAAATCAAGACTTCATTATCAACTTCAGGCGAATCAAATTCAGTTCTGCCAATCCAATGATCACCCTCTCTCCTATCAATAATTACTTTATAGATATTACCAACTTTAGCTTGATTAATTTCAGCAGAAATACCCTGTTGCAAAGCCATTAACTCTTCAAACCTAAGTTGTTTTGTCTTTTGAGGAATTGAATCCTTAAGCTTATAAGCAGAAGTATTTTCTTCAGGAGAATATGCAAACACACCTAAACGCTCAAACTTACTTTCAATAATAAATTTCTTAAGATCATTAAACTCTTTAACAGTCTCACCTGGATAACCTGTAATCAAGGTAGTACGAATAGCAATATCAGGAACCTTAGCTCTAATCTTCTTTATAAGATCTCTGGTTTGAGCACCTGTAATATTTCTTTTCATTGACTTTAAGATGTCATCACTAATATGTTGCAAAGGAATATCAAGATACTTGCAGATATTAGGATGCTTTTTCATAACATCAATAACTTTCATCGGGAAAGCAGCAGGATATGCATAATGCAAACGAATCCATTCCAAACCTTTAATAGTTGCAAGTTTCTCTAACAACTCAGCCAGCATTCTTTTCTTATAAATATCCATACCATAATAAGTAAGATCCTGAGCAATCAGAATAATCTCCTTAGTACCATTGCTTACCAACCATTCAGCTTCTTCAACAAGACTTTCAATAGTACGCGAAATATTATTGCCACGAATCAAAGGAATAGCACAAAAAGAACATCTGCGATTGCAACCTTCAGCTATCTTAAGATAAGCAAAATGCTTGGGAGTAGTTAAAAGACGTTCGCCAATAAGTTCTTTTTTATAATCAATACCGAGTTCATTAAGGATAGGTGCAAAGTCATTTACACCAAAATAAGCATCCACTTCAGGTATCTCTTTTGACAATTCTTCTTTATACCTTTGCGAAAGACATCCCATCACATAAACCTTCTTGATTTTGCCTTCTTTTTTAGCATTAGCATAACTTAATATTGTATCAATAGACTCTTGCTTAGCATCGCTGATAAAGCCACAAGTATTAATAATTACTATTTCTGCATCATCAACTGTTGATTCATGCGTAACTTCGTATTCATTCTTCAGCTGTCTCATTAATGATTCAGAGTCAACAATATTCTTTGAGCAGCCAAGCGTGACTACATTTAATTTCTTTTTTGATTTAGTTTTCACTTAATATATATATGGTATAAATAAAAAGGGTATAAAATAAGTTGTCCTACTTTATACCCTTTGAGTATTTTTTAGGTATGATTATTTACAGTTCTTGTCAATTAAATCCTGAACATCATTACCGTAATCTTTTGTATATCCCAGATCAATAGCTTTCTTGAGATCATAACAAGCTTTTTCTTTTTCGTTTCTTTCTAAGAAAATCTTAGCTCTTATTCTATAAGCATAAGAATTCTTAGAATTAAGAAGTATTGATTTCTCAACATCACTATAGGCACTATTAATATCCTTAAGCTCAAGTTTGGCATGAGCTCTATTATTATACATAATAGCATCAGTACTATCAATTGCAAGCCCTTTAGTGAAGTCTTCAATTGCTTCTTTAAATTTATTCATTTTAATCCTGATGTAACCACGTTCGCTAAAAGCATTAGCATAAGTAGGATTAGATTCAACTAATTTATTAGCTTCTTTTA
>CAIWDQ010000114.1 GCA_903911455.1 uncultured bacterium | reverse complement strand
TAATAAAATTGTCTGTGTTATTAATAGATGTTAATTTTCTTTGATGATTAACTGTACTATAGAATGGTGGGACATTACATCCATTATTTAATGATTGATTCGGATAACTTATATTAAAATTGGGAAAATGATCATAATCGTATAATTGTAATACAGACACATTATATAATGGCAAATTATAATTATTTCCATTCCCATTTAAATAAGAATCATGGCAATTAGAATAAAGTGGATTGGGATAAAATTCTGCAATAAAAGGATATGGTGATGGAATTATAGGCATTCCATACAAAATATAAGAATAATTTGGAGTTACAGCATTGTTATTTCTATAAACAATGTGTTGAAAATATGCATCATTAAAAGGTAAAAAATTAGGTGGTTGATTTCCCGACCATATTGAAAAATTATTTACATTAAAATTTGACACATTAATTTCTGCAACAAAACCCTCTAAACCAAAATTAGAATTACATTTGCCAGTAATTGATAACATTGGTACAGGATTGTTTGTTATACAATTATCTTCAACTTTTAAATCAGTTATATTATTAAAATTGAAAATAAATTCATTATCAGCTCCATTTAAATCTGTTTGATTTACATATAAAGTATTATATAATATATCACCAGTTATATAATAATTATTTGGTGGATTATTTAAATCTACTTCAATTGAAGTTGCCTCTATATATGCCCCACCTTTTATTGTAATTGGGAGAGCTGTTGGAGTAAATGGTGTTAGATCACATAATTCGTAAAGATAACCTATACGAACGTTTAAGTCAGAAAAATTTCCAACTAATCCTAAATTATTATTTAATGTATTAAATACTATATCATTATAAATAGTATTTTGAGCATCACCAGTGCTAGATGGATCAGGTCTATACATACTAAGAAAACCGCCTGATAAATCATAGAATGCAACAACTCCATATTTACTTATACCAGAAGTACCATACCCACAAGCTGCATATCTAGTGCCAAATGTTGTTGTTTGACATACCTCTACTCTTCTATATTCATTTGCACCACTTTGTAGATTATAATTCCAACCACTTATTTGCCACATGATATTTCCCGCATTATCAAATTTAATTAAAAGACTACCTTTTCCATTGTAATCTAAATAACCACAGGCAATATAACAATCATTATAATTGTCATATTTTACATCATTAATCATTACTATTCTTGCACCTGCCGGCATATCATATCTAATTGAAGGTACTATTGGAACGAAAAAATCATTAATAAATGTAAGTTCAAAATAATAGACTCCTGAACCCGAATTAGACAAATAAGTGTCAATTTTCAACATTTTGCCACTTTCAAAATTTGTTATAGCTGTATTAACAACTATATCTGCTGGATTAGGAGGTTGTGTATACCATCCAGTATACTGTTGTTGTGCTTTCATTGTAAAGCCTACAAGCATAAGGGCTAAAAGAAATACTAATTTTTTCATTGTTTTAATTTTTTGTTTCGTCCAATTCCCAGGGGCGGTGATTAATAATTAAGAATACAATAAATAAAAAGGTGTGAGAACTTAGCATAGTGCTAACGCCTTTTTATGTTTTTATAATAGGGTTTAAGTAAATATTATAGTTTAAATTTTAATCTGCAAATATAATATTAAATTATTAAAATTGCAATAGGGTAAACCCTGATTCTTTTGTGAGGTAAATCTTACATATAACAAATAATTAAAATATTCTAAAAGACAATATAAACAAAAGCCCCACAAAAATGATGAGGCTTCTTTATTCTTTTCTTTAAGTCCTCTCCTTTGGAGAGGATTTAGGAGAGGTCTTAAACTCCTGTAGGTATCATTCTTATTATAATTGAATAACCTGCTTCTGTTTGAGTAAATACAAAACTTTGTGTTATAAAATCTACAGCTACTACTTTACCTAATTGAGCACCTAATGGTAACATTGCTTTTGCCATTCCATTTTCATCAGTAATAAAACTCCCTCTTACATTTACAAATTTAACAACACCATACATAATAGGTTCCGAAGTAAGATCATGTAATAATTGAACACTTGCTTCAAATTTTATTGCTCTTTTCCCTGTTGGTTTTCTTACACCAACTTTAGGAGCCTTAGTCATTTTCAGAAACTCACTATACATCACAGGTTCCGAGTCCATATAAAACATCATTGCACCTTTTAGTTCATCTCTGATAATTACCTGATTAGTATTATCAAGTACTGCAATTTCTTCATTAATAGTAGCGTTTGATTTAATTTTAGCGGTAGGTTCGTCTTTTTCGGTATAGAATAGATTTTTAGCTGTTGTTATTTTAGCAAGAGTCAAAGCAGTAACACCAGAATCTACTAAATCTGTTAATAGAAGTGTACATTCACTTACCACCATTATAGCAAATGCATTAAGTTCATCAGCAGTCATTTTATTAAGAGCCGACCTTGTTATTTTTAGTTTCTTTGCCATAGCCAGATTTCCGGCATTATGCAAACAACTGGCAGCAGTATTTGCATTTTTAAGAATTTCATTAGTTAATCTAACTCTATCAACTTTTTTCCCTTTGGCAATACCACTATTATCACCCGTTGATTGTGGAATCAGAATTTCTAATTCTCCCCTGTTCAATTCTATGGTAACAAAAAATGCTGCTATCATAATATTCAAATCCAGTTTAGCCTTATATTTAATATAAAAGGCATTCAAAAAAGCATAAACTTTTAAGTTGTTATTTAAACCTTTGTTCATTGTATTATAAATTTAATTAATAAATACGATTTTGTTAATGTTTTTTTTATAAAAAGTTATATAGCTAATTTTGTCCAAAAGCGTATCAGTACTTGCTATCACGACTACTGCTTGTAAGGACTTTTC
>CAIWDQ010000113.1 GCA_903911455.1 uncultured bacterium | reverse complement strand
TGCGTCCTTATTCGATTACAATTTATTTATATAATAAAGTTAAAAACGATAAGTATGCAGCTAATCCTAAAAATGGCTCCCGTCATAACAGAGGTTGTGCTGTGCACTATGTGGTATTTTAATAACATTCCCAACTACCATTAATACAGCCATAGTTTCACCAAAAGCTCTTGCTAATCCAAAGCCAACTGCAGCAATAATTCCCGGCAATGCTTTTTTTACTAGCACAAATTTTATCGTTTGCCATTTAGTAGCTCCTAATGAAAGTGATGCTTCCGAAAGCTCAATTGGTATTGTTTTAAATATTTCTATAAGTATATTTAATATAAATGGGATTACCATTACTGACAGAACAATTGCTCCGGCAAGCACACTATATCCCATTGTTTTTACACCAAATATTGGAGCAATATAGTTTGATATAAATGGAACAACAACTATTATCCCCCATAAACCATATACTACTGATGGTATTCCTGCAAGTATGTCAATAGCAGGATGAATAATTTTTAAATAAAATTTATTCGAATATTGAGTAATATATAGAGAGGAAAAGAAACAAATAGGTGTAGATATTAGCATTGCAATTGCAGTAACCCAAACAGAACCCATGATAAATGGCATAAAACCAAATTTACCATCATAAGGTTTCCATATCTTAGAAAATAAAAGATCACCGAGTGTTTGCTTTTCAAATAGCATTGTTGATTTATAATATAAACCAATACCAAGCATGAATGGAAGGATAATTACAAATGAAATAGCAATTATCATCCATGCAGTACTAAGCCTGTTTTTAGTTTTTCTATTATAAAAGAGGACTATCATTTATTATTAAACTATTTTTAAATTATTTAATTATTTAAGTTTCTCTAACTCGGGGTTAAGATTTTCTTCTTTTAATAATACATAGCCTGCTTCAGTTACATATTTCTGTCCATCAGTTAAAATCCAATTCAAAAAGACTTTTACTAAAGGGTTTTCGGGCTTGCCTTGTGACACAAAATATAGATCTCTTGATGGTGGCGAAGGATAACGCCCATCTTTTATTGCAGCAATTATTTGACTTAAATCACCATAAAAATCTTCTTCTTTATCAATTTTCCCATTACCATTAAGGTCTATAGGAATTACATCTATTCCTTCATATTTCTTTTTAGTATTTACATCATATACATAAGCAATGTTATTATATCCAATACTATTAAGATCTTTCTTTAAAGCTTCAGCAACTCCAGGATCTCCATTTACACCTACACCTTCAATATCTTCTTGTCTTTTACCTTTTAAAAACTTAGCCCACATTTCTCCTGCACCACATGCATCCGAACGAGTATATACATTTATAGTTTCTTTAGAGCTAGAGCCTAAAGCTGCACCCCAATTTTTAATATTAGTTGTAATAAAGATGTCATAAAGTTTATCAACAGTAAGTCCTTTACTTTTTATAATAGCAAGATCAGGGTTTTTGGAACTTATTGTAGCCAAAACAGCATCTTTAGCCACTGCTATTGACCACGCTCCTTTTAGTTTTTCTTCCGGGCTTACTGATTTGGAATACATTCCAAGATCAACCATTTTAGACAATGCATCTGTCATGCCTTTGCCTGCTCCTCCTGCTGATACATCTATGGTGACATTTGGATGGATCTTCTTAAACTCTTCTGCCCATCTCACTGTTAAAGGATACAATGCAAAAGCTCCCGAAATACTTATTTTCCCTTTTAAAGGATCTTTGCTAACGTTATTAGAGTTTTTACATGAAAATGTAAAAAAGATTAAAAGTGCGGTTGTGGGTAAAATTATTATTCGTTTCATTCCTATTTTTATTATTTGAATTAAAGTAAAATATCTCTTTTGTTAAAATTTGTGTATATACTATTCAAGTTTTCATTTGATTTATCTTTTTCAAAGTAATTTTGATATATTTCATTAACGAGAGGATTCTTATGTGAAAATTTGATAGAATCTTTTTCATCAATGTCATAGATGGCTTTCATGCGTAGTTTAATATCTTCTTTTTTAGCTGGGATAGGTTGCCCTCCTCCATTAATACAACCATCAGGGCAAGCCATAACTTCTATAAAATGAATGTCATTTCTTCCGTTAGCTATTTCAATTAGTAGCTTCTCAGCATTTATCATATCACTAACGACAGCAACACCAAGTTCGATATTACTTACTTTTAATTTAAATTCTTTTCTATTTTTATTAACTCCTCTAAGTTCGGTGATTTTATAATTTACAGGCTCATGTTCATTCAACTTACTGATAAAGGAACGAATAATTGATTCAGTAACTCCTCCGGAAACTCCATATAATTTGCCTGCTGAACTTCTTGTGCCTAATGGATTGTCAGCTAATTCTGATTCGATATTTAGGATATCAATACCATAAAGCCTTATAAGTTTTGCCAGTTCTCTTGTTGTTAATACAGCATCAACATCTGTTATTCCTTTGCTTGTCATTTCATCGCGTTGGGCTTCGAACTTCTTTGCAACACATGGCATTACTGAAACAGAATAAATATCTTCAGGATTTATTGCATTTGTTTTAGCATAATAATTTTTAATTAATGTTCCCATTATTTGTTGTGGCGATTTGCATCTTGACAAATTAGGGATTAAATCGGGATGTGTTTGTTCAACATATTTAACCCAAGAAGGGCAACAACTTGAAAACATTGGAAGATTTGTTCCTGTCTTAAGTCTTTCAATTAATTCGGAAGCTACTTCTATTGCATTGATATCTGCTGAGAAACTACTTTCAAATATTTTATTAAAACCAATTTTGCGTAAAGCAGAATTAAGCATTCCATTAATATCTTTTCCTGCTTTTAAATTAAATTCTTCAGCAAGAGTTACAGAAACAGTCGGTGAATATTGAATTACAACATGTTTATCAGGATTATTGAGCGACTCTAATAATTCGGGGAGATGATCTTTCTCATACAAAGCACCTGTTGGGCATACCATAATACATTGACCACAGTTTATACAACTTGATAAGTTAATAGGTCTGTTAAAAGATGGTTCAATTGAACATTCATTTCCTTTTTTCACAAAATCAATAGCAGTAACACCAACTATTTCTTCACATACTCTAACACATCGACCACACAATATACATTTCTTAGGGTCTCTTATTAAACTAGAACTTGATCTATCTGCTTTTAATACGTTCTTATTTCCCGGAATTCTTCTTTCTAATATATTTAACTCGATACTTAGTTTTTGAAGTTCACAATTACCATTTCTTTCACAATACAAGCAATCATCAGGATGATTTGAAAGTAATAACTCTACAATTGTCCTCCTAGCCTTTATAACTCTTGGTGAATGGGTTTTTATCTTCATCCATTCTTCAACTATTTGCGAACAGGATGGAACTAAATCTTCTCTACCTTCAACTTCAACAACACAAATCCTACAAGCACCTGTTGGTTGTAAATCTTCCATAAAACAAAGAGTAGGGACTTTTATTCCGTTCCTATTTAAAGCTGAAAGGATTGTTTCTCCTTTACGAGCTTTTATTTTCTTGTTGTTTACTTCTATATCAAAAACCATATTACAATAGTGTATTGTGTGTGTTTATTTAACAAATATTGCACTGAATTTACAAGTTTCAAAGCATGCTCCACATCCTATACATTTCTCTTCAATAATAAAATGTGGATACTTTGCAGTTCCAATAATAGCATTAACAGGACATTTCTTTGGACAAGCATTACAACCTGTGCACTTGTCGAAATCTATGTTGAATACACGTAATTCTTTACAGACTCCGGACTTACATTCTCTATCGAATATATGTTCTTCGTATTCACCACGAAACCATTTAATAGAACTAATAAAAGTATTAGCTGCGGTTTTGCCAAGTCCACATAAGGAAGTGTCTTTTATTATCTCTGCTAAACTTTCCATTTGCATTACACCTTTAAATCGTTCGAGTGTTTGGTGTGATTTCTCGTCTTTCGGACGTTTTGTTATGTTGTCGAGTATCTCATACATTCTATGAATTCCTTCCCGACAAGGAATACACTTTCCGCAACTTTCATTACTTAAAAATCTAAGATAATACTTAGTTAAATCTACAATACAACTATCTTCGTCCATTACAATTATACCACTTGAACCCAAAAATGCGCCGTTTTCTTTTAAAACATCAAAATCAACTGTTATTGAAAGCTTATCTTTTACTATACTAGTTCCTGCAGGTCCGCCTACTTGTATTATTTTTAGGTTTTTATTGTTCTTTACGCCCGAACCTATCTTATATATTATGTCATTAAAGCTTATTCCCATTGGAACTTCTATTATTCCAGTGTTTTTTATTTTTCCAGAAAGGCTAAATACCTTTGTTCCTTTGCTTGAATTAGTTCCTATTGAGTTAAACCAATTTGGACCATTATTTATTATTGAAGGAATGTTACATAATGTTTCTGCATTATTGATGACTGTTGGTTTTCCAAAGAGACCTCTTTCAGAAGGGTAAGGAGGTCGTAATTTAGGCATGCCTCTTTTACCTTCAATGCTGCTAATAAGTGCAGTTTCTTCGCCACACACAAAAGCTCCAGGACTTATTTTTATTATTATGTCAAGATTAAACCCACTATCAAAAATATTTTCGCCTAAAAGTCCATATTCTTTTGCTTGTTCTATCGCTATTTTAAATCTTCTTATCCCTAATTTGTTAGATGATCTGATATAAATATAAGCTTTGCTAGTACGAACACCATAAGCTGCAATTGCCATGCCTTCTATTAGCTTATGAGGGTTGCTTTCGATAAGTAATCTGTCTAAGAAAGAGCCTGGGTCACTTTCATTTGCATTGCATATTATATATCTTTGATCAGAAGCAGTATCATGAGCTATTTTCCATTTCTTCCCCGTAGGAAAACCAGACCCTCCACGTCCTCTTAGTTCGCTTTTCTCAATTATCTTACAAATATCGTTTGAAGTATAATGATAAATTGTCTTAACGAATGCATTATATCCGTTATTTACAATATAATCTTCAATAGATTCAGGATTAATTATGCCCGCATTCTCTATTACTATGCGGTTTTGTAAAGAGAAGAATTCTAAAGAATCAATAAAGGGAATGTTTTCCCAGCTTTGAAGTCCTTTTTTTCTATATTGACCTAATACGAAATCATTTAGAATGTTGTTGTTAAATATACCATCCAAAACATGAACTATATTCTCAGAATTCATATTTTTAAAAGATAATCTTGTCATTCCTGGGAGTTGAATATCTACAATTGGTTCAGCAATACATAAACCGATACAGCCAACTTCAATAATCTCGGCAGTAATTTGTTTTGCAGAAAGATATTCTTTTATTGCTTCTGTTGATTTGATGGCACCAGCTATAATTCCACACGTTCCTTTACCTATGTAAATGATAGGAATCTGAGTATTCTCCCTTCTTAAGAATTTAAGTCTTTCTTCAACATCTTTATTGTATGCAGAAGTGTTTTGTACAAGTACTTTCTCTTTTAAAAATTGAATATTACTTATCATAGCTATTATAATTATTCTTCTATTACGTTAAGAGTATCCAGCAATTCTTTTAATTTTTCAGGAATAACTTCTGTGTAATATTTATCATTAACAGATAAAATTGCGGCTTTCCCACAAGCACCTAGGCATGTAACGGTTTCTAAACTGTACTTTCCATCGTGAGTAGTTTCATTTGGTTTTATTTTTAATATTTTTTCTAATTCACGAATAATTACTGGAGAATCAGAGATGTGGCACGAAGTTCCGTCACAAATCTTTATATGAAACTTTCCATAAGGAGTAAATCTAAACTGATCATAAAATGAAGCGATACCATATATCTTAGCAGATGGTAAACTTAATAGTTTACTTACATCAGCAATTGATTTTTCCGATATATATCCATGGCTATCCTGAATAATTTGAAGCATATCAAGTAAAGAGCTACGATCTGGTAAATTGTATTTTTTTATACTTGCTTTCATTTTTTGTGACATATTAAATGATTCTAAAATTGCATACAAAATTACTTTTTCTTAATTAATAAAACAAATATAAATGTTACGAAAATAACAATGCTAGAATAATAACCAAAAATTATTTATTAATATTCTTTAAATGTGTATTATACGAAATTATTTTAAATTCTTTTATTTCCAAAATAAATTTAATAAATAATAAGCTGAATTCAATTTATAAATGCAACTTTTTGGTTTGACAAATATATTGATAAAAATTCAATTGGTGTTAAATACTTTAATTTTTTTCTTGGTCTATTGTTTAAAATGTTCTGAACT
>CAIWDQ010000112.1 GCA_903911455.1 uncultured bacterium | reverse complement strand
CTTGTCTTCGGTTATAAATAAAATCATCATCATAAAGAAAAAAAACATCACCATAAACTAAATAATAGAGATAATTACATAAAAACTCATATATTTGCATTCCATTTTAAAAATCATAATAGAAAAGCAATTAATAAATAACACAATAAAATTATGGAAACAAAAACAATAAAACAAACAGTAACATTTGATGCTCCTGCAATAGAAGTTTACAATCTGTTGATGGACGAAAAAAAACACAGCGCATTTACAGGTTCTAAAGTTAAGATGAGTAAAAAAGTAAAAGGCAAATTCAATATCTTTGATGGATATATTTTAGGATATAATATAGAGTTAATTGAAGGCGAAAAGATAGTTCAGGGATGGCATTTTGCAGAAGAAGGCTGGCCGGATGATCATTATTCAATCTGTACATTCAAATTTAAACAAACAGATAATAAAACCAAACTCAGCTTGGTTCATACTGATATCCCGGCTCATAAAGTAGAAGAACTTAAACAAGGCTGGAAACAATATTACTGGGCCCCAATGAAAACAAGCTTGAAAGAATTATGAATTATGAATTATGAATTAAAAGTCATAATGTGAAATAAAAAAGTCCTTTTCAAATCATTGGAAAGGACTTTTTTATTTTTAAATATGAATATAATTTATTTTGATTATGATTAATGTATTTTGTCTTCATTCATAATTCATAATTCATAACTCATAATTCTTTAAAGTTTAATGTTCTTGCTGATGCTAAAGGCAAATGAATAGTCTAAAGCCATTTGTGTGCCTATATAATTACGATAAACAGGGATATCATACAAAGCAGATATAAACCATGCATTCTTAAAAGAATAAGACAAACGTGGAGAAACTATTATATTATGATTGCCTGTATTAATGGTTTCAACAGTCTGTTTTGTAAAAATATTAACTTCTTTATCCTGCTGTTTCCATTCGTTACGAAACTCTAAAACAAATGCAAGCTTATCAATAATTTGTTTAGAGAAAAAGAGTGAGTTAATCATAAAAGCCCCATATCTGTAATCAAATTTGTTTTTCTGATTATACTCAATTCTGTTAATATTAAAAATCCTAAACTTATGTTCTGAAAATCCTTTATTAAAAAACAACTGAAATACATATCCATAAGCTCCTGTTGAAGGTTGAATTTCTACAGGCAAAGGAACACTTCCATCGTATTGCAATTCGGTAGCTAAAGGAATCTTAAAACCAACACCTGCAGTAGCTTCAAACTGATTGGGCAAATCATTGTAAAGACAATATTTAAGATTAATAGTAGCAGCAGAAAAACCAAATCCTTTGCGCACATATCCAACAGGATCTTTTAAAATCTGTGTTTTATTAAGGAAATAACCTGCATCTACTTCAATACTCATACGATGAGTAAGTCCGTAAGCTATGTTTAAATTTGTATAATTGAAGTTAGTGGTAGAAATCTTTCCACTATAATTCTCATTTTTATCAGTACCTGTAAAATAATTATCTAATACATTGTGACGATAAAAAGCACTTACACGCAACATGCCTTTATCAAGAATACCAACATTAACTGTAGCTCCAACAGGACTTCCAGCCGAACAACATTGAGCCGATAAACGATTAAAAGAAAAGAAAATTATTGTAAGAACTAAAAGGAATTTAATGTTTTTAGTTAATGACATGCACAGTTATTTTTTTAGTATCAGTACGATCATATTTATCTTTAGCCTGGCAATCTAATACAAAATCAGTAGCATGACAACCGGCAAATAAAACTACATTATTATTATTTGTAGGAATAAAAGTCCCTAAACCATTTTCGGAAGCCCATGTATAAGTAATACCTTCGCCCGATGCATTGGCAATGATAGTATCATAAACATTTACTTTAACTGTATCTTTGGTCATAGTTAAACCAGAAAATGTTAAAGGTAAAGCATTTGTTGGGATAGTTGTATCAGTCTTTTTGCACGAAACAAATACTATCAATCCGAATATAATTATGTAAACTGAGAGTCTTTTCATAAACTAAAAAATTAATTTTTTACAAAGATACAAATGAAATTAATATAAATATCCAAAATTGATATATAATTTTCTTTTATTAACATTTATCAACGTACAAGAGATAGTTTTGTTTTTTTGATGCTTAAAAAATGAATTATATTAGTACTTTTGTAAACATAATAAAAACACATGCAAATAAAGGAAAATTATTCATTAAAAGCCCTCAATACCTTTGGTGTTGAAGCAAGAGCAAAATATCTTGTAGAATTAAATTCAATAGAAGAAACTCAGAAATTCATTAAATCTGATCTCTTTCTCAACAATAAATTCCTTTTATTAGGAGGAGGAAGTAATATCTTATTCACTCAAGACTATGATGGAGTTATTTTAAAAATAAATTATAAAGGTAAAGATATTATTTCAGCAGACGAAAACAATGTATATATAAAAGCTTTTGCTGGCGAAACATGGGATGAATTTGTTAATTATTGTACCTTTAATAATTGGGGAGGAATAGAAAACTTAACTGCAATACCAGGTAATGTAGGCACATCACCTGTTCAAAATATTGGTGCTTATGGTGCCGAAGTAAAAGACACAATAGTTAGTGTAGAAGTTATCAGAATTGAAGATGGTGAAATACTAACTTTTAAAAATGAAGAATGTAAGTTTGGATATAGAAACAGTATCTTTAAAAATGAAGTTAAGAATAAATATATCATAACTTCTGTTACCTTTAAATTAGATAAACAACCTAAACTAAATACAAGTTATGGTGCAATAAAAGAAGAGCTTGAAAAGATGTATCTGGAGCCTTCTGTTATAAATATAAGTAAAGCTATAGCTGTTATAAGACAAAATAAATTACCAGATCCAAAAGTAAAAGGAAATGCAGGTAGCTTTTTTAAAAATCCGGTTGTCACCAAAGAACATCTAGATACATTACTATTAAAATATCCTAAAATAAGATATTTCCCTTCAGATAATGACTTTAAACTAGCTGCAGGCTGGTTAATTGAAAAGATTGGAATGAAAGGAAAGACTTTTGGAAACGCTGCTGTACACAATAAACAGGCATTGGTATTAATAAATAATGATAATGCTAAAGGAAAAGAAATACTAGGCTTAGCTAATCTTATTCAACAAAAAATAAAAGAAGCTTTTGATGTTGAATTGGAAATAGAAGTTAATATTGTTTGACCTCACCCAACTTATTTAAGTAACCAAAAATCCATATTTAAGATCAAGATTTAAACCTAACAGGTTTTAAAAAACCTGTTAGGTTTTGTTATTTAAAAATCTCAGGTAATAGTATTAGCTTACGGATTTGAGGTCATAAAAAAAGGCTGCCTTATTACTAAAGCAGCCTTTTTAATTTATAATTTAATTAGATTAAAGTACACCTTGATCTAACATTGCATTAGCAACCTTTAAGAAACCTGCAATATTGGCACCTCTAACATAATTAACATAACCGTCAGCTTGTTTACCGTGTTTTACACATGAACTATGAATATTAGTCATAATTTCGTGTAATCTCTGATCAACTTCTTTAGCTTGCCAGTTTAATTTCATTGAATTCTGTGACATTTCCAAACCTGAAGTAGCAACACCACCAGCGTTAACTGCTTTACCAGGTCCGAATAAAATCTTATGTTCTAAGAATACTTCAACAGCTTCTGGTGTAGAAGGCATATTAGCACCTTCAGCTACACAAAAACAACCATTAGCAACTAATTTTAAAGCATCTTCTTTTCCTAATTCATTTTGAGTAGCACAAGGTAAAGCTACATCACATTTAACTTCCCAAGGACGTTTGCCCTGATGGAATTGTGCATTAGGAAATTCAAAAGAATAAGGTTTAACTATATCTTGATTTGAAGCTCTTAGCTCTAATAAATATTCAATCTTTTCGCCAGAGATACCATCTGGATCATAAATATAACCATCAGGTCCGGAGATTGTAACTACTTTACCACCTAATTCAGTAACTTTTTGAACTGCACCCCAAGCAACATTACCAAAACCAGAGATACAAACGGTTTTACCTTCAAATGTTTCACCTTTTGTTTTCAACATTTCATTAGCAAAATAAACTGCACCAAAACCTGTAGCTTCAGGACGTACTAAACTTCCACCCCAATTAATTCCTTTTCCGGTTAAAACACCTGTATGTTCTTGTGTAAGTTTTTTGTACATACCAAATAAGAAACCGATTTCACGTCCACCAACTCCTATATCGCCTGCTGGAACATCAGTTTCAGGGCCTATCATTCTCCATAATTCTAACATTAAAGATTGACAGAATCTCATTACTTCATTGTTTGATTTTCCTTTTGGATCGAAATCAGAACCGCCTTTTCCACCACCCAAAGGTAATGAAGTTAAACTGTTTTTGAAGATTTGTTCAAAACCTAAAAACTTTAAAATGCTTAAGTTTACACTAGGGTGGAAACGTAAACCACCTTTATAAGGTCCAATTGCATTGTTAAACTGAACTCTGTAACCTAAATTTACATTAACTTTACCATTATCATCAACCCATGGCACTTTAAAAGTTAAAATTCTGTCCGGCTCAACTATTCTGTCAATGATACCGGCGGCTTCAAATTGTGGATTTTCATTTACCACTTCTTCTAATGACTCTAATACTTCACGAACTGCTTGTAGATATTCTACTTCACCTGGATGTTTCTTTTCCAGGTCGTTCATAATTTTTTCTAAGTTCATTTTTATTTTTTTTAATTAATTATACCCTGATTAACTTGTTAGAATTTAACGCTGCAAAATTACATTTATTAAATGTACTAAAAAAGAAATTATTAAAATATTTTTTAATTTTGAAGATATATTTTAACTACAAAGATGTATTAGAAGCCTTATTTTTCATAACGACACCTTTATTTTTCTTACCATCAATTTTTATAATCAATGATGTTTCAAAATGAACATGACGGATAAATTCATCTTCATACATAATTTCTTGTTGTGATAAATAATCTACATCAAAACAACCATCATTAATAAAAGGATTAACAGTAAAATAACCTACCCTGAATGATGTTAAGTTCTGGAAGAAATGTGTGCCCTGACTTGGATCAATACGATAATTCTCTAAGCCCGATTCTACAATTAAACGAGCAGCAGATATCTGAGGCCATTTAACAGGTATACCTAACCAAGGATCACTTGACCCCCATCTTCCAGGCCCTACCAATACATAGTTTTTATCTTCTTTTAAGAAAGCATCATTAATATCATTTATTCTCTTAACTATTTCTTGAGTTTGAGCCGGATCAAATGACTCTGGTTTAACATATACAATATCTTTAATGCCCTCAATAATACCATTACCCAATGCAGAGTTAGAATATATAATAGTATCACTCTGATCAATTTCGTCAAGGTTCTCTTTAATAGTTTGATCATTATCTACGATCGGACGAATTTGAAGCAGATTAAAAACCATTAATTCATTATCCGGAACATCTAAATCAACTGCAAATTCAATCTCAACAGGTTTGTTCATCTCTTTTTGAGCTATCTCCAGAATATTCTTTAATATTTCGGACAAAGGAAACGAATCATAATTTAAAATATTAGCAAAAGTAATTAACTTCTTCCCATCATGATTAATACCATCACGCAGAATATTACTCTGGAAATCATATGTTGATGCAATATGTTTAATTGAATTATCTTTCTCGGCTTCTCTTATTGGCAACTTAATTAAGTTGATACTATCATCAATATTTGCTTTAAAACTATCTTTATTTAAATCTAAAGAATAAAAGAATTTCTGAGTTTCGCGCAAAGCCATATCAGGTGACGAAAGTTGTAAAACTTTTTTATGATAATGTGGTGAAAACCTTAGAGTATTACCACCATCAACAATATATTTACCCAGCCCTAAAGCAATATTTACTATACCATCTTCAGGCTTTTCGGGAGCTATTGGATAAAAATTAATTGAACGGGCAACACCTGAGATAACAGGATAAAATCTATCATTATATTGCTGTCCGCAAACCTCCTGCATCACAATACCCATCTTTTCTTCATCAATCACGTTTTTGGTTGCAGTCATATAAGCCTTACTATCTTTGTAATAAACAGAAGCATACACACTCTTTATCGCAATGCTTAACTTCTCAATCATCAATCGTTCATCATTCTGAATATTAGGAATCATATAGGTAGAATATATCCCTGCGAAAGGTTGATAATGCGAATCCTCAAGCAGACTTGATGAACGAATTGCAATAGGTTTTTTAACAACACTAATAAATGTATAAAGATCTTCATGTATCCTGAAAGGCAATCTTGCTTTTACAAAATGCTGTAATATTTCCTCATCACTTTTATCAGAAAGAGCGATCTTATACAGATCATTTTCTTCCATAAATTCATCAAAGATATCAGTACAAAGTACCACAGTACGAGGAATTGTAACAATAACATCATCGTATTTGTCAACCATTTTATTTCTCTTCAACAATGAATCAATAAATGCCAAACCTCTGGCTTTGCCACCAATTGAACCACTACCGATACGAGTAAAAATAAGATATTCATCAAAATTTTCGCGATAAAAATCGGCAATAACTCCCCTACCCTTATTTGTCCGGTAGCGAGCTATTGCATCAAATATATAACGCCTTACAGCATCAAGATCATTAAAATCTTCAAACTTCAACACCTTAAACATTTCGGCAATCGGGAATATAGCCCTTGCATTAAGCCATCTGGAAAAGTGATTATTACTTATATGATAAAAAAATGAATCATCAGGAATATCAAAAATCTTTTCCTGTAGGTTCTTTAAATCGCTAACCCTTAATATCTCCTCATTGGTATCAGGATTTCTAAAAACAAAATCACCAAAAGAAAAATTATTTAAAATGAAATTCTTTAAGTCAATTGAATACGTTTTTGAATTCTTATCTAAAAAACCAACATGATGCTCTTCGGCATACTTAGAGAACTCAGATTCGGATGATTGCAACAGAAATGGAAGGTCACTAATATCATTTTTAACGATCTCGCAGAAGCGTATGCCTGCATATTTATTCATCGTACCGTGAGCCTTAAAATTTATGTCAGAAATAATGCCAAGCAGACTGTTTTTATGCTTATTATAAATGGCAATAGCCTGTTCAAGATTAGTAGCAAGCAGTATTTTAGGTCTTCCTCTTAAACGCACCATCTTTTGATGTTCATTTAAACCTTCGGTCATAAACTTTTGCGATTGCATATAAATAAGTTTATAAAGGTTTGGAAGATAACTTGAATATAATCTAACCGAATCTTCAACTAATAATAATGATTGCACCCCAACTTCATGAACATCGTGCTCAACATTCATTTTATCTTCAATCAACTTAATAATAGCGAGCATTATATCAGCATTACCAAGCCACGAAAACACATAATCAATAGAACTAAGATCACCTTTATCAAGTTTCATTGAAACCTCTCTTGAAAAAGGAGTAAGAACAACAATTGGCTTTTCGGGATAAGTGCTTTTTATAGTCTTTGCAAATTCAAATACATCAATATCACCTACATCAAGCATGGTAATAATTAAATCAATATGATCTTCCTGTAGAATCCTGAAAGCTTCGTCGGCTTTTGAAACCTGAATAAAATGAGGAGGATACCTTAAATTCAATGAAACATATTCATTAAAAATCTGCTCTTCAATTCTACCATCACCTTCCAGAATAAAAGCATCATACTTGCTACAAATCAACAAAACTTTGTTGATCCTTCGTTTCATCAGATTATCAAAAGGAGTTTCGGTGAAGTAAAACTTCTTAATATCCTTAACTTTATTCTTTTTTTGTGATATGTTCATTTGCTGATTTGTTGTTTCGTCAGTTTTTATGCAAAAATACGATTAATATCGGATTGCTGATACAATTAATATTTTATTTATCCTTAAATCCGCAAATAAAAAAGGGAGTTGAAAAACTTGAGATGTTTTGGTAATATT
>CAIWDQ010000111.1 GCA_903911455.1 uncultured bacterium | reverse complement strand
GTTTGAGGAATATTAGTGTTAGTAAACTTTTAAAATGTAAAATATTACCAAAACATCTCAAGTTTTTCAACTCCCTTTTTTATTTGCGGATTTAAGGATAATTAAAAATTAATTTCATTATTAGTAATTATTATTTATATCTTTGTTGTCTAAATCACAATAAATGGGAATGTATATTAGAACAACTCTTTGTTTAAGAATGAGTATTTTTAAGAAATGTCTTATTATAGTATTGATTGCAATATCAATTACAAACATCTATTCTCAAAATTTAGTTCGCTTTTATCAGAATGCTAAATGTGGTTATAAAGATGTTCAGGGGAACATAGTTGTAGCTCCAATATATTATGCAGGTAGTGATTTTAAAGACGGCATTGCATTGATTGTTAATAATAATAAACGTGGTTTTATTAATAATAGAGGAGAGTTTGTTATTCCATTAATTTATGATGATGCTTCTATGTTTTTTGATGGATTGGCAAGAGTTACTCTCAATAAGAAAAATGGATATATTGATAAACAAGGAAAGATTATTATTCCTCTCATTTATGATTTTGCAGATGATTTTCAGGATGGCTTAGCAAGAGTAAGTCTCAATAATAAATATGGTTTTATTGATATAAATGGTAAAATAATTATTCCTTTTGAATACGATAATGCCCGTAATCTATCAGAAGGTTTGATTGCTGTAAAGAAAGGCATATGGGGGTATATAGACAATCAAAATAAAACAATAATATCTTTTATATATGATGATGCAATGGAATTTAACAAAGGAGAAGCTATTATTTTAAAAGACAAAGAATATTTTTATATAAATAAAAACAATGAAATCCTAAGAGAATTACCAAAGCACGAAGATGAAGAAAGAGAACATGAAGAAAATAGACAAATACATTAAATCATTATGAAAGCAATAAGATACTTTATACTTTTTATTCATTTATTGATAAGCCAACAGTATATCTATTCTCAATCCGGAGTTTGGACATGGATGAATGGAGATAGCACTTATAATACTTGGGGAGTATATGGTATAAAAGGGGTTGCTTCACCCAATAATACACCACCATGTCTTTATGAAGCATGCCAATGGACAGATTTACAAGGTAACTTTTGGTTATTTGGAGGGAAAGGGAATACTTATCCAAATTGCTTATGGAAATATGACCCATCAACTAATGAATGGACTTGGGTTAAAGGAGATACTAATAATATTAATACTGTTTATGGAGTACAGGGTGTGCCTTCAATTAATAATACACCTGGAAGTACAGGATATGGAGCTAATACATGGACAGATTCAATTGGTGACTTATGGCTTTTTGGAGGGGCTAAATTAAATGGAATGACTAATGAATTATGGAGATATAATATTGCAAGTAATCAATGGACATGGATGAAAGGGAGTAATCTACCAAATCAAGCAAGTGTATCAGGGACTATAGGTGTTGCTGGACCTGCAAATACTCCTTCTGCAAGATATGAAACAGATTGTTCATGGGTCGTTGGTGGAGATCTTTGGTTATTCGGTGGTTCTGGACTAGGAGATGGTCTATGGAAATTTAATATACCAACCAATGAATGGACATTAGTAAAGGGTATTGATTCTAATTATATACGATCTACTCATTATGGAACTATTGGAATTGAGAATCCGATTAATACACCTGGGCTTAGGACTGTTTATTGTAGTTGGAAAGATAATTGCAGTAATTTATGGTTATTTGGTGGTAATAATACTAATGATGTTTGGAAATACAACATTATAACAAATAACTGGGCATGGGAAAGTGGATCAAATATTCCATTAAATTCAGGAATTTATAACGGGTTTTGTAATCCTTCAATTTCTAGTTACCCTTCATCTAAAGTTGAAAATCGTGCATGTTGGAATGATAATTGTGGTAATTTGTGGACTTTTGGTGGTGTAGATATTAATATACTTTTATATAATGATTTGTGGTATTTTAATTCTACAACTAAAGATTGGACATTAGTAAGTGGGAGTACTTCTCCTTATCAAATGGGAGTATATAATATCAAAACAGTACCAAATCCTTCTAATATGCCTGGAGGAAGAGCTGGAGCAGTATCTTGGAAAGATCAACAAGGCAATTTATGGTTATTTGGAGGAGCAATTGGGACTAATGTTACTAGAAATGATTTATGGCGTTTTACTCCCGATACAAATTGCCCTCATATAAGTTGTCAAACCTATGTATGTAATAATAAATCAATATGCAGAGGGGATACAACAATATTAACTGCTACTGGCGGACAAAGTTATATATGGAATACTGGTGAAACAACTTCAAACATTATTGTTCATCCTTTAAATACAACTACATATACAGTTAATATAAATACACCAATTGGGTGTACAATAAATAGGTTCATTACTGTTTTTATAAAGAATCCTGTTATAAATTTAGGAAAAGACTCAATACTTTGTATAGGAGAAACAAAATTATTAAACGCAACATGCCCTAATGCTGTTTATTCTTGGCAAGATGGATCAACACAACCTACTTACTTAGCAATAAAAGATACAATATATTGGGTAAAAGTAACAGATACAACCAATAATTGTAGCTCAATAGCTTTAATAACTTTAATAGAATGCAATAAAGAACTAATAATACCAAATATTATCACTCCAAATGGAGATGGTTATAATGATTATTTTGTTATTAAAGATTCTTATGTTTGGAAGTTAAGTGTGCAAATATATAATAGATGGGGCGTAAAGGTATACGAAAATGATAACTATCAAAACAATTGGGATGGTAAGCTTAATGGCAAAAACTTAGCAGATGGAGTATACTATTATATTATAAAAGCAAAAAACAAAAATGATAATAAAGAAAAACAATATCATGGAAGTTTAACGATATTGAGATAGGGAGAGACTAAGAGATTTAAAGGACTAAGAAATTAAAAATAATAACTAATGCTTATAATTTCCCTTTATCAATCAACTTAACTATAAATTCAATGTTGTAATCTTCACCTTCGGGGTCGTATTTTTCATCTAACTTTAGTCCCCAGAAACGGGCAAAGGTAGAATAATACAAAGCAGAGAAAGTTCCTTTGTAATCTTTCATCAAATTATAAGTAGTATTCCCGGTTTCGCGGTAAATAAGTTTAATTAATATTTTACCTTGAGTATAAGAAAGGTTTTTAAGGTCGGCTTCAAACTGGGTTTTTATCTGTTTTTCGAAAGTCTTTATCATTTTCTTCTTATCACTTTCGTTAGGTATTTTAGCAAGGATAGCATTGTATTCGCGATATTTGATGCCAGCCATTTTGGCATAAGGATAAGCTCTTTTAATATTGTAAAGCAAACGATTAAATTTGTCTTTATCTTCGGCTCTTATCTTAATAAGCTTATCATTTACCTCAAAAACAGGTAAACCTATGTATGGCATTGTATCGCCATCCACAACAGTTTTAACAGCGAAAGTTTTTCCGGGATTATCTTGTGCATTAAGAGTTAAAGCACAAAAAAGAAGAATTATAAGTGTAAAAAACCATTTCATTGTTCGAATTATATCCTGATTGATCATATTATTTAAGATAATAAAATCAATAAGCAAAAACTATGCCACTTTTAGTTTGGCAATATTTGCCTTACCTAGCTTCTCTTTAGCGTAAGCAGCATCAATAGTCAGAACTTTATCAGGTTTTTCGGAAGGAAGATCAAACATGGCATCCGACATTATTGTTTCAATAATAGATCTTAAGCCTCTTGCGCCTAGCTTAAACTCTATAGCTTTATCAACAATAAAATCAAGTAAATCATCAGTAAAAACAATATCAACATCATCAATCTTCAACAGCTTGGTGAACTGTTTGATCAAAGCATTTTTAGGTTCAGTCAATATACGTTTCAAAATCTCTTTGCTAAGAGGATTAAGATACGTTAAAACAGGGAACCTACCAACAATTTCAGGAATCATACCAAAACTTCTTATATCCTGAGGAGCTATATATTGCAATAGATTTGTTTTATCAATATGATCAGTTTCCTTAGCAGCAGCATAACCTATCATACTAGCCTTCATACGGGAACCTATTTTCTTATCAATACCATCAAAAGCACCACCAGAGATGAATAATATATTCTGAGTATTAACTAATATCATCTTTTGTTCAGGATGTTTTCTACCGCCCTGAGGTGGAACGTTAACAGCAGTACCTTCCAGTAATTTAAGTAAAGCTTGTTGCACACCTTCTCCCGAAACATCACGGGTAATAGAAGGGTTATCGCTCTTACGTGCAATCTTATCAATTTCATCAATAAAAATAATACCTCTTTCGGCAGCTTCCACATTATAATCAGCAGCTTGCAACAGACGAGAAAGGATACTTTCAACATCTTCGCCCACATATCCGGCTTCAGTTAAAACAGTTGCATCAGCTATGCAGAAAGGAACGTTAAGCATACGGGCAATAGTACGGGCCAGAAGAGTTTTGCCGGTACCGGTTTCACCAACAATAATAATATTAGACTTTTCTATCTCTACTTCATCCTCATTATTCTTATCAATAACCTGATTAATCCTTTTATAGTGATTATAAACAGCCACACTAAGTATTTTCTTAGCTTCGTCCTGTCCGATTACGTATTGATCCAGATATTTTTTAATTTCTCTTGGCTTAAAGAGGTTAGTTTTAGTAAAAGCAGCGGCTTTTTTAGCAGGCAACTCTTCGTCAACGATAGCTTTAGCCTGTATTACACAGTAATCACAGATGTAAGCTTCCAAACCTGTGATCAATATGTTTGTCTTAGCCTTTTCTCTTCCACAAAACGAACACTTTTCTTTTTCTTTTGCCATGGTTATGCTGTTAGATTAATCTTTTTTATACTAATATAATTGAATAAAAGGTTCATAAAGTAAAATTCAACTTACTTTATGAACCTTATCCCAAAATAGAATTATTATTAATTGAATTATTTTTTATTTCTAATTAAAACTTCGTCAATCATTCCATAAGCTTTAGCTTCTTCAGAAGTCATCCAGTAATCTCTATCAGCATCTTTCCAGATTTGCTCATAAGTTTGTCCTGAATGATTAGCAATGATTTCATATAGTTCTTTTTTAAGCTTTTGAATCTCCCTTGCTGTAATTTCAATATCAGAAGCTTGTCCTTCAGCACCACCCATTGGTTGATGAATAAGAATACGAGAATGTTTTAAAGCAGTTCTTTTACCTTTAGTTCCGGCACATAATAAAACAGCACCCATACTAGCAGCCATTCCTGTACAGATAGTTGCAATATCAGGAGCAATATATTGCATAGTGTCATAAATTCCTAAACCTGCATATACAGATCCACCAGGAGTGTTAAGATAAATTTGAATATCTTTTGATGAATCAACTGATTCTAAAAACAAAAGCTGTGCTTGTATAATATTTGCAACTGTATCATCAATTGGAACTCCCAAAAAGATGATTCTATCCATCATTAATCTTGAGAAAACATCCATAGAAGCTACGTTCAACTGACGTTCTTCAATAATAGTAGGAGAGATGTATCCGCTTACAGTTTTTAAGTAACTATCGTAAGTTAAACTGTTTATTCCTCTGTGCTGAGTTGCATATTTTTTAAATTCGTTGTTCATAATATTAATTTTTAATGTGAATGATGATGATCATGATCATGGTTATGGTCGTGATCGTGGTTATGATTATGATCGTGATGGTCATGGTCATGGTCGTGATCGTGATGATGATGATGAGTTTGAGATGATATCATCGCAACGAAATCATCAAAAGAAATTGGTTTATGATTAAGTTTTACTTTTTCTTTTAACAATTTTATAATTTTAATCTCATGAACAGCATTTCTCATTTGAGAATACTGTTTTTTGTCTTTTAAGCCTTTTTCAGCATAATCATCAACAATTTTAAGTAATTGATCATTTAAATCCTGATATGAACCAAATTGTGATAAAATTCTTGATTTAGCAAACTCTTTAATATCATTATCAGTTATAATAAAGCCATATTTTTCTTTTAAATATTTTTCAAAAGCTATTTCAATAATAGTATATCTATAGCTAGGATAATCTTTATCTACTTCTTCCTTTGAAGTTTTGTTGTCAGAAAAATCAATTACAGCTTTTTTAATTGTGCTTTCAGGTAAATCAATTTTATTTTCTACAATAAATTTCTTCAAAGATTCATTATAAAATAACTGATCTGTATCATGTATATAGTAATTTGCAGCAATTTTAATTACTTTTTCACGAAACTGCTCTTCAGTTTGAATATCATCATTAGGAAAAAACTCATTGTAAAGTTCAGTAGTCAATTCAGCTAATTGAACTGATTGTATTCCCTTTATTGTAAGTTTATAATTAGCCTTAAGTGCTTCTTCATTATCATTAATATTGAGAAAACGTTCTGTTTTTACTTTATCATTAAATGCTATAAAAGGATTTATTACTATAGTATCGTCAATTTTTAAACCTTTTAATTTGTTTTTAGAATCAACATCTATAATATCCTCCAAATTTAATTTAGATTCTATTATATTTGAATCTTCTTTATCTGAACCATCAGCATTAAGTTCTATTAAATCACAACTTACAGAGCTATCTTCAAATATTGAATCGTTATTTATAACTTCACCCTTTTGTGTGCGGGCATCTTTAATCATACTATCCACATGACTATCAGGAGGGATAATATCATAATAGTCAACTTCAACATTTTCTATATCAAAATCAATTTCCGGTTTAAGTACAAATTCATATTTAAACACAAAGTCCTTTTGATTGATCCAATCTTCATCATCAACACCGTCAACCGTCATCATAGGTCTGAAAAGGTATTCAATTTTATTATCAATTAAATAATTATCAATTGCCTCTCCTGAAGTTTTGTGTAATTCTTCAAATTTAATACTCCTACTGTGAGAACTTATAATATAACTCATAGGGACTTTACCTGGTCTGAAGCCCGGTACTAAAGTTTTGCGTTGAAAAGCCTTTAATGATTTATTATAATTATCAATATAATCTTCTTCTTTAATTTCTATTTTAACTAACAGTGTTAAATCGTCTGTGTTTTCTTTGATAATATTCATTTAAACTAAATTATTTTAAGATTAGGTTTATTGTTTTTTAAATTGGTTTGCAAAATTAACAATTAAACTGAATTGAATTGGATATAAAATAAAAAAACATTGATTTTTTTCAAAACCAAGTTCCGTTAAATATAATTTTAAGTGCTAAAATCCTAAGAGTTTTGTATATTGTCCATGTTTTAAACTGTCCGTTGAAACTGCTGTTAGATTAAGTAATACAGGAGTGTCAACATGGTTGTCGTATCTTGAAGAAAAGATACCAATTCCATTAGTAATATTAGTGTATTCAGGACGAACCTGTGCTATACTGCTTGTTGGAGCATTTACATCAAGATATGTGCTGAATTCATCCGCAGCTACAGTTATTTGCATTTCAATTATTATTGGAGTCCGTTTAATAATATTGGGGTCGACAGGAATATTGGATTTAAGTACTTGATAAAACTGAGTACCATAATAATCTGTTGACATAGGTGAATTTCCAACTAAATCTGCTGATTTTACATCAGGGAAAATCCAGTCAACATATTTCTGAGTTGTAATATTTGCTGTATTTGTTTCTGAATAATTAAATCTGAATTTTGCCTGATAACGTCTTCCATTTACTGCTGAAGTCCAAAGAATACTCTTTTTCATTGTCTTTGTGAAATCTATATAATATGCATTAGGATCTGGAGCTGTGATAGTAAAACTATTTACTAAGGTTGTAGTTGAAGTAATAACTTTACCAGTCAATTTGTTTTTAATATTAATTCGGTATCTCTTAGTTGGGTCAAGCAGATGTGCAGTTATGCATTTATATAACACTTGATTGGGTGCATAAAAAATACCAGGCTCTTTATTATATACTGTTGTTGTATCAAAAGTAAATACATTTGAAACAGTGGTATTAATTAGCTCTTCCATTTTTACCTCAAGATTATTACCATAACTACTCGAATCAGGATTTTGAGCCATTACATAAGCATTTGCATCACCAAGAAATGCTTTATTTATTTTTATATAAGTTATACTATCATTTTGATTAAGTAAACAATATACAACAGTAATGTCCTGATATGTTGCATTAGGATTAAAGTCGGTTTTGCAAGAGAAACAGAATATTGCGAACGATATTATTAAAGAATATCCAAGATATTTTCTCATTATATTTGTAATATTAAAAAGACTACAAAGTTACTACTTATTTAGTTATTAAAGGTCAATTTTACATGAAATTAACAATATTATTATTAAATGATCAAAATTAAGTCTTAACCTCCACTAACTAAATGCAGGATCATAACGTTGTCACCATCCTTTATTATTGTGCTTTCGTATTCATTTTTTTTTATTATTTTATCATTTACCTTTATCACCAGCATCTTAAAGACAAAGTTTTTTAATTTTAATATTTCAGTTATTGTTAGAATATCTTTTTCAAAAGATTCTTCTGTATTATTTAATATTATTTTCATGTTACATTAGATTAATTAAGATATCCAGCACCTGATTTGCCTGCATATTTGCAACTACACCAACTCTTGGTGCTAATGGTTTTAAAGTTTCTGATATTTCAGAAATCATATCACCACATATAAACAATTTATCGTACTGTATGGTTTTGATATCATTATTATTACCCCAACCTGCCATGCCTGAACCCGAAACTATATATTTATCCGGCATTTCTGACAGTACTGTTTCTATTATCATCTGTTTCATAGCTGCATGATCGAATGCTTCTACTATAACATCACAATTTTTAAAAATTTCAGGTATATTTACTGAATCAAGTTTTAGGTGATGTTTTTCAACTTTTACATCTTTATTAACTCTACGAATATTATACTCTAAAGCATCTACTTTAGGTTCCCCGATTTGATCAATAAAATAATATTGGCGGTTAAGATTGCTTTGTTCTATTATATCAAAATCTACAATAATTAGTTTGCCTATTCCTATACGGGCAAGAGCAATTGCACAATTGGACCCTAATCCTCCACAACCTGCAATACCAATAGCTTTGTTTTGAATTTTGTGTAACATGGTTTAATAAATAAAACTTTGTTGCAAAAGTAGTAAAAAAAAAGTCTCCCCGTAAAGGGAGACTTCTTTTTATCTAATGAATTAAATCTTATTTATTTTTCAATAGAGAATAATTCAACTTCGAATATTAAAGTAGAACCGGCAGGGATCTTACCCATTTCTCTATCACCATAAGCTAAATTAGAAGGTATATAAAATATGTATTTTGAGCCTGGTGTCATTAACTGAAGACCTTCAGTCCAACCTGGTATTACTTGATTTAAACCAAAAGTAATAGGTTCGCCTCTTTGTACTGATGAATCAAAAACTGAACCATCGGTTAGAGTGCCATGGTAATGAACTTTAACTTTATCAGTGTTGCCTGGATGAGCGCCTGTGCCTTCTTTTATTACTTTGTATTGTAATCCACTGGCTGTTTCGATTACGCCTTCTTTCTTTTTGTTAGCTGCTAAGTAAGCTGCACCTTCTTTTTTAGGTTTTTCAGATTTTACTGACATTTCGGCTTGTTGTTGTTTCATTTTTTCTTGTTGCCATCTGCCCATAGTTGCATCTTTTTTTGCTTTGCTAATAGTTAGAGTATCAACTCCTGCTTTTGCATCTTCCAATCCTTTTAATAATAATTGTGGGTTGAATTCAATGCTTTGATTCATTAAATTATGGCCAATATCTGCGCCAATAATGTAACTTATACTATCTGCATTTGAAGAAAGCACAACATTTGATTTGTTTTTTTGTGCATTTACACTTACTACTAAAAGTAAGCTTATCAGACTAATTGCTATTTTTTTCATCGTTAATTCTTTATTTGAAAATTTTGTACAAAGTTATTAATTATTTACTTATCTCCAATTTATTTTTTTATTAATTAATATTTATTAAGAAAAACTCCTATAAATAAAGGTATTGAATGATTGAATCAATAATGATAAATTATGTTCATTTGAATAATATTATAATTAAACTCGGTAAAATTTAGTATCTTTGCACCCACAATTACCATGGGGCTGACCGGTTTTGACAGCAGGAAAGTGGGATTGTAAGCATGCCGAGCGTGGTAAGAGTGGCTCGTTAATCCCATGTTACAAAGCCAATAAACGGCGACAATTATACATACGCATTAGCAGCTTAGTTTAGAATTAGGCAGCTTGCTGTTCCCCGAAAAGCTTCGCCTGACGGCGTTTCGTAAGGAGCATAGTAAATGTCGGGATAGCTTTTGTAAGGCTTCGGTGCAAAAGTAAAATAAAGAGGATAAGATTGATGTTGGATGGCCTTTTTCCTGCACCAATTCGAAAACCAATAAAAGGATAAGCATGTAGAAAGCAGTTTTGCTGCTTGTTTGGACCAGGGTTCGACTCCCTGCAGCTCCACTCCAGACAAAAAAAGAGCTTGATATTTTTTATCAAGCTCTTTTTTATTTATTCTTCTTTGCCTTTTAACTTTAGGCACTTTAAGTATTTTAGGCACTTTAGTCTCTCCTTACTTTATCTCTATCCTAAGTTTTACAATGCCTGTATTTCCAGTGGTATCCACTACCAGATATGGGTTGTTTATTGCTCCTATGATTTTTATATTCTTTTTAAAAGTTTTGCCGGATGCTAAATAATAGATTGCTTTCCCTTCGGAACCATATTCAAATGTACTTCCCAGTTTTGCGCCTTCCACGCTTAAGCATTTGATGTTAGGTTTGCAACTTGGTGTTAGCACAACTCCTGGAACTATAGTTATTGTGTTTGGTTCAAATTCGTGAATTAGGGCTGCTTTTTTAGCTTTAGCAAGTTCGGTTTCTTGATAGTGTTTAATATCGGTGACTTCAAAATACTGATTGCAAACAAAAGGTGTTTCTTTATAAAATTGCATTAATCCGCCGGTATTGCCTTGTTCTTCTATGCAAAATATTTTTTGTGATGCACGTGCAGTAGTCAGACTTTGTGTTGTTAAAGAGTCTAAATCAGCTTTGTCCTGTTGTTTAGTGATGATTTTTGCTTTTTCTAATATCAGGTCTGCTTTTATTAATAATATAGAAGGATAATCATCTAGCGTTAATATGAAACGGTTTACATTTGCAATTTTCTTTGCTATGCCTCCTTCAAACATATCGGTTATACTTTCCCAAAATAATGCTTTATATGCAGAAGTTTCGGGTGGAAATAAAATTACTATCTTACGTTGATACCCTCTAAATATATCATTTAATCCATCAACAAGTGTATCAAATTCTGAATTCATAATTTTAAAATCCCCTGCATTTTTATCATACAAAGTTTTGTCAGTTATAAATGTTTCGAATTTTGGATTTGTATCCGTATGCATTTTTAAAATCACCGGATCAACACCTTTGTTTGCATTTAATGCATTTACATGAAATCTGCCATCACGTTCGGTTTTATCCATTGGTTCGGGTGGATCTTTGTCGAATATTTCGTTAAAAACTGTAAGTCCTTCCATAATTATTTGTATTAATTTTTTAACTTGAAAAAATATTTTAAATGGTATGTTACTTTGTTCAGAATATTTTCTGCAAAATTAATAATTATTATTTTAATAACCTAATAATTTATTTTGTCAAAATTAAATTAAAAATCTATAATTCAAGTCAAAGAGGTAATCCTTACATGTTTGACTCCTTTTATTTAG
>CAIWDQ010000110.1 GCA_903911455.1 uncultured bacterium | reverse complement strand
TATCAATTTACATCCGTAAATAATCAATAAAATTTTATTTAGTAAAAAATATTAAACCTAACAGGTTTTTAAAACCTGTTAGGTTTTCTTATTTCCTAAAATCAATATTAATATGTTTTTTTGTAGTTTTAGTAAATCACAAAATCACCATATCGCAAAATTATGAAATCAGTAAATCATTAAATCGCAAAATCACCAAATCACAAAATCTTAAGTTTGTTTGAAAATATCGATTTCCCAATTCCCGGCATCAGTAAGGTTAAGGTTGGTGATGTTTAGGAAATGATCTGTGTTAGTGCCGGTGCTTGTGATGATAAACGATTTGCTTTTATTGGCTTTAATAAGTACTCCATTAGTGGCAGTTATAGCGGTGTCGGCTGTGAGGGCGAGGCCTGCAAGCATATCACTATTACTTATATTACGTACCATTGCTATGTATGTGCCGTCGTAAAGAGCTTCGGCTACATTTACAGTGCTCAATGCGGCTACATTACCTGAGTAATGTTCTATTTCGTGACGAGGGTGGCGCAATAAAGTTTCTAAAGGGAACACGTTGTGCATCTTATTATAATCACACTTAAAAATATATTTGCTAAAATTGTAAGCTTCAAACAAGGCTTCATCTAAAGCATCGCGGCCTGTATCGCGCGTACTACGGTCGTCGCCGATACTACCGGTGGCCACATCTCTGCCTGATGTTGCGGCAATTTGTCTGGTGACGAATGCTGCAGCTCTGGTATCTAATTCGGGAGTAAGATCGGCTACATTGGTATGAACTGCTAAAGCAAAACGAGTCATAATAGGTAAAGCCGTAGCTTTGGTCATCGCATTTATGTCAGTTAAATCGTCAGGATAAAATGTTATATAAATTTCGTGATGATCTTCGAAATATATATCTTTTATCATACCCTTATAATTACTGGCAAAATGTTGAAAATCTGACAGGACAACATCCCCAACTTCAACACTGCTTGAACCAAAAGTAAGGTCGCTTGGCAGATCGAGCATAGCTGTATGAAATGGATTGTAGGCAGCAGTAAGTACGCCCAATGGGGCAGTAAACTTACCTACGTAAGGCACTGTGGTGTTAATAGTTGTAATTTTATTAACTACGCTACCGGCAAAAGGATCCATTTTTTTGTCGATAATTCTTGAAGTTGCAAAAAAATTATCTAAATCATTTTCTAGTGTTCTCATTATATTGTTTTTTTATTTAATTATTTACTTGTGATTATTTATTTATGAAATTAAAATATGTTTTACGTTAAAGTAATTATTATTATCTTTATTAAGAATTTTGCTTAAATTATTGCAGAAAGTTGCACATGCTTCCCCAAAAAAAGTGAAGCTATTGCAAAAACTTGCACATGCTTCCCCAAAAAAAGTAAGGCTATTGCAAAAACTTGCACATGCTTCCCCAAAAAAAGTAAGGCTATTGCAAAAACTTGCACATGTCTTCCTGAAAAAAGTAAGGCTATTGCAAAAACTTGCACATGCTTCCCCGAAAAAAGTTAAGCTATTGCAAAAACTTGCACATGCCTCCCTGAAAAAAGTAAGACTATTGCAAAAACTTGCACATGCTTCCCCAGAGTTTTTAAGTGTTTTGCAAAAAGTTGCACATGCCTTCCTCAAAAAAGTAAAGCTATTGCAAATATTTGCAATTACATAATTATTACACTTAACTATATAGTTAGAAGCTATTAAGCCATCAATAATATTTTTGGGAACTGGGCTTGGGAGTACATCGACTAATTTTGGAGTTTTAGTTTTGCCACCCTTGTAAGTTGGCGGGATTGGGTTAACAAATGTGTGATTACTTAAATCATTCAACCAATTCGTTTTTTTCGGACCATTATTTCAAATTCGGTGCAAAGATAAAGTCATAATTTGATAATCTTTGTAGGATTTATCTGATAATTTAAAAATAATAATTATTGGTATTAAAATAAGGATGACCTATCAGATTTTTAAAACCTGTTAGGTCTCGCTTTGCGCAAATAAATTTATCCGCTAAGCGGTCTGGAACCGCTAAGCGGAGAGCCTACCACTTAGCGATTTTATTCCGCTTAGTGGTTAAAAGATTATCTTAATAATAATATTTGTATGATTAAATAATTGTGTAATTTTACAAAAAATATTAAGATGAAAACATTGAAAAATGAGAATAATCAAGATGATATTATTTTATATACTAAACAATTTGAAAACAAAGAAAAGCTTATTGGTAAGACTATTAAAGAAATAATATTTTATCTTGATGAAGATGATATAGACTTTAGTGAACAGCAAAACATTTATGGGAAAAGCCTTTTAAATGGCATTGATATTATAACTGAAGATGAAATTTTTTCAATAGGTAACAGATATACTAATATACATTATGGTTTATCTATTGACAATGGAAAAACAAGTGAACTGGAATTTGTTGAGAATAAAAAGCCGTTTTCATATATTACACCTCTAAATGGGCAAAAAATTACTAAAATTAATATTTATTGGATGACAATTCCTATTGAAAATATAGTTGGATATTATCCTCAGTAAATTGAAATTTATGCAGAGAATGATTTTTTACTTTTTTCCTCTATAGAAATAAATAATGGAGAAGTTAACACAGAATTTACAGACGAGTTATTAATTATTGATAATAATGAAACGGCTAAACAACTAAAGCTTGGACAGTTTGGTATAATTGATAATGAAAGATATTTATTTGAAAATTTAGAGGATATAACAAAATCACATTTTGAAGACCTAACAGGTTTTTAAAACTTGTTAGGTATCGCTTTTCGCGAATAAATACAATTTATTTATTAAAAGATAAAGGAAAATCATCAGGCTTTTCCAAAGCATCAATCTCAATATCCACATCTAAATCTTCCCAATAAAATTGTTTTGGAGAAAGCTGCTTAACATTGAATATGCTGTCAATACTTGCTTTCTTAAATGCAGGATAATCTTTAAAAGAAACAAAATATTCCTTATCATCGCATAAAAACCAGAAGCCAAATGAGGCTATATTTGTAACACTATTGGTTAAAGTGTTTGTCCCAGTATTGTCTGAATTCATCTTGTTTTTCCTCCACTATTTGTTTTAATTCTGATAATTCTTTAGTTGTAAGATTCCAGTAATCCGCCAAACCAACTATTGGTTCAAGCCAAAATTTAGCTGTACCATCAGCAGTTGTAACGTGTATATGACGCCTTTTCTCCTCTCTGCTATTGAAAAAGAACCGATACTTATTATATATTAATATTGTAGGCGACATATTTAATTGTTGTATTTAATAATAATACAAAAGTACTAAATATAATTTGAATGAGAATATAATTTATCTTAATAAACCAATTATAAATATTAATAAAATCACCAATATAAATTATAAGCAGCATAGCTGCGTTCTATTTGTAGAAAAAAAACATACACTATAAACTTAAAGCCGCGTAGTGGCGACCTATTTCAAAGCTATTTTATATTAAACAAAAATAGGTCGCAGCTATGCTGCTTATGTTACGTTATTTATTTTTTACTACAAAGAGGCCATCGCTACGCGACTAAACTATTTTTGTCGTTATAACATCTATTCTATTTATACCCTTTTAAATTTTATTGATAATCCCCCTAATTTAACTACTTTTGCAAAAAGAAATAATCAGAAATATGAGCAACAAAGTAAGAGTACGATTTGCACCAAGTCCAACAGGACCATTACATATAGGCGGCGTCAGAACTGCATTATACAACTATCTTTTCGCCAAGAAACACGGCGGAACAATGATTTTGAGAATTGAAGATACCGACCAGGGCAGATTCGTTCCGGGAGCCGAAGAATACATCATTGACTCACTGTCTTGGTTAGGAATTAAGTTTGACGAAGGAGTGCATGTAGGCGGACCTTTCGGACCTTACCGCCAGTCGGATCGCAAGGCTATGTATCTGGAATATTGTGACACATTGGTTAATAATAACTGGGCTTACTTTGCATTTGATAGTGCAGAAGATTTAGAAGCTTTACGCAAACAATTTGAAGCAGAAAAGAAATCGTTTCAGTATGATGCTCAAACAAGAGTAACTCTTAAGAATTCGTTAACGCTACCTAAAGAAGAAGTTGAAAAACTGTTGGCAGACGGAGCGCCTTACGTAATTCGTTTTAAAATGCCAGCACACGAAGAAGTGCACATAAACGACTTGATAAGAGGTCATGTAGTGGTGAAAACTGAGACATTAGACGATAAAGTTTTGTTTAAGTCAGACGGAATGCCAACCTACCATTTAGCAAATATAGTTGACGATCATTTAATGGAAATCACACACGTAATAAGAGGCGAAGAATGGTTACCATCAGCACCTTTGCACGTAATGTTATATAAGGCATTTGGGTGGGAAGACACCATGCCGCAATTTGCACATCTTCCATTATTATTAAAACCAGATGGCAACGGTAAATTAAGTAAAAGAGACGGCGACAGACTGGGCTTCCCGGTATTCCCAACTCAATGGACCGACCCAAAGACAGGCGAAGTATCATCAGGATATAGAGAATCAGGATATTTCCCCGAAGCAGTAATAAATATATTAGCGTTCTTAGGCTGGAATCCCGGCACCGAACAGGAAATATTTACCATGGAAGAGTTAATACAGGCATTCTCAATAGAAAGAATCAGTAAATCGGGTGCTAAGTTTGATTTAGAAAAAGCAAAATGGTTCAACCAACAGTATTTACGTCAGCATGATAATGAATTTTTAGCTTTATCATTTGAAATATTACTTGAACAAAAAGGTATTATTAACTCTGACCACGAAATGGTTCTAAAAATAATTGAATTAATAAAGGAAAGAGTAAGTTTCGTAAACGAGCTATGGGAACAAAGTAAGTTCTTCTTTGTAGCGCCTGATACTTACGACGAACAAGTTATTAAGAAGCGTTGGAAAGAGGATACGGCACAACATTTAAAAAGTTTAGCAGATATAATTAACAATACAATAACTCACCAACGTGAACCGTTACACGATAACGTTGTTCAATACATCACGGATAATTCTCTTAATATGGGTCAGATTATGAACTGCCTCAGATTGGTGATAGTGGGTGCCGGCATGGGCCCTGATCTGTTCACAATCATTGAAATGATAGGCAAAGAGGAAAGCATTAAGAGAATAAATAAAGGCATAAACTCAATTAATAATTAACAGTTAATAATTAATAATTGAAGAATACAAAATAAATAAGTAATAAGAAGGGGACAGGAAACTAAAATGACTAGTTATGATTTGCTAATACAAAAGCTGGATGAGTTTATCAGGAAATACTACAAAAACCTCCTGATAAAAGGACTTATCTATGCCATATCTTTACTCGCTATTTTTTTTATTGTTATAAATACGTTTGAGTATTTTGGTCATTTTAGTATACTTATAAGGACTATTCTCTTTTATTCGTTCCTCTTGATTTCGGCAGTAATTACAGGCCGTTTCTTCATTTATCCTTTATTAAAATTATATAGAATAGGTAAGATAATTTCCTATGAACAAGCTGCTCAGATTATAGGTAAACATTTTACCAATGTACAGGATAAACTACTTAATACTCTACAGTTAAAACATATTTCGGATGAGATTAATACAACTGATAAAGCTTTGATTGAAGCCAGTATTAATCAAAAAATAAATGAACTCAAACCTGTACCTTTTTCTACTGCTATTGATATTAAAGCCAACAGGAAATATCTTAAATATGCTATTCCTCCGGTTTTAATCATCATAATATTATTGTTTGCTGCACCAAGTGTAATTACTGAGTCGTCAAAGAGAATCATTAAACACAATACTTTTTACGAAAAGCCAGCTCCATTTCAGTTTACTATTACAAATACTAAATTAGAAGCTATTCAGCAAGAGGATTTTGAGCTTAATGTAAAAGTATTAGGTAATGATGTTCCTGATGAAGCTTTTATTTTGATTGATGGCATTAAATATAAACTTCAAAAGCTCAATACAGTTACTTTTAAGTATATGTTTAAAAGCGTTCAACGCAACGTAGACTTTCAACTTACAGCAGCCGAAATCACAACTAAACCATATGTTTTAAAAATCATACCTAAGCCAATCATCCTTAACTTTGATGTAAAACTTAAGTACCCTGCATATACCGGCAAGAAGGACGAAACAATTGATAATGCAGGTGATATTGTGATACCTGACGGAACTAAAGTTGAATGGAGATTCTTTACAAAGGATACACGTAACCTATTGGTTTCTTTTGGTGACAAAGGTTTTGTTATTAATAACAAAGGAAACAATATCTTTAACTATGGAAATACTTTCCGTAAAAGTATAAATTATTCTGTAAAGCCCGAAAATGCTTATCTTAAGATAAATGATTCGTTAGTTTATTCAATAAATGTAGTACCTGATGCATATCCAACTATCCAGGTTGAAGAGTTTAAGGATTCAATTTATGAAAAAAGAATGTACTTTAGAGGCATGATTAAGGACGATTATGGCTTTAGTAAGCTTTTGTTCCATTATCATACTTTTAATGCAACAGACTCTTCTAAATCGCAAACTAAAGACATATTAATAGATATTAATAAAGCCAATGCTCAGCAACAGTTCTTACATTACTTTGATTTAACAACTCTAATTACCGAACCAGGTGATGAAATAGAATATTATTTTGAAGTTTGGGATAATGATGGTGTTAATGGAAGTAAGTCGTCAAGAACACAGCGAATGATGTTTAAAGCGCCATCTTTAAAAGAGATTGACAAGCAAACTGAGAAAGATAATCAGGAGCTAAAAGATGAGATGGAAAAGGCAATGATGGATTCTAAAAAGCTTCAAAAGCAGGTAAAAGAGCTTAACAGGAAGCTTATGGATAAAAAATCATTGAACTTTGAAGAAAAGAAACAGGTTAAAGAACTTTTAGAGAAACAACAGCAGCTTCAGAAAGAGGTTGAAAATATTAAACTTCAGAACAAGGAAAATTCTCAGAAAGAACAACAATATAAAAAGCTTGATGATGAAATTATGCTTAAGCAAAAAGAATTAGAAAAGCTTTTTGAAGATGTTATGAATGATGAGATGAAGAAAAAGTTTGAAGAACTTCAGAAACTTATGGAGAACATAGATAAAGATAAGGTGAATGAGATGTTGGAGAAAATGAAAATGAATTCTGAAGATATATTAAAACAATTAGATCGTAACCTTGAAATCTTTAAGAAACTGGAGTTTGAAAAGAAACTCAATGAGAACATAGATAAGTTAGATAAGCTCGCCGACGAGCAAAAGAAGTTAGCAGAAGAATCAAAGAAACCCGATGCTGATGCTAATAAGATAAAGGAAAAACAAGACCAGCTAAATAAAGATTTCCAGGATTTTAAAAAGAATATGGATGATCTCCAAAAGAAGAACCAGGAGCTAGAGAAACCTCAAGACCTTAACAGAGATCAGAAGAAAGAAGAAGAAATAAGTAAAGAACAACAAACTAGTTCTGATGAGCTAGGTAAGAAAAAGAGTGGTAAAGCATCTAAATCACAACAAAAAGCCGGCGAAGAAATGAAGCAAATGGCTGAGAAGATGAAAGAACAGCAAGATAAGAATGAGATGGAAGAAGAGGAGGAAGATGCTGAAGCAATTAGGGCTTTACTTAAGAACTTAGTTACTATCTCTTTCAAACAGGAAGACTTGATGAAAAAGACTGGAGTTACTTCTGTTAAAGATCCAAAATACCAGGAGGTAATCAACGAACAAGGGATTATCAAAGACGATCTTAAAATGGTAGAGGATTCCTTATTGGTTTTAAGTAAAAGACAGATAAAGATACAACCTATCATTAATAAAGAAATTAGTTCTATTAATGATAATGTTGAAAAGGTTATGAACGACCTTTTAGCAATGAATACAGTAGGCTATTTAGGCAATTTTCAGAATAATACAGCAATTGGTCGTCAACAATATATCATGACTTCTGTAAATAATCTTGCTCTTTTATTAGCTGAGTCTTTACAGCAGATGAAACAGGATATGCAATCTAAATCTCAGAGTAAAAAGAGTGGAAATAAGTCGTGTAAAAAACCTGGCTCTGGTAAATCTAATTCTAAATCCATGAAATCAATGCGACAGATGCAAGAAGAATTAAATAAGCAGATAGAGCAGATGAAGACCGGACAAAAGCCTAATGGACAGAAGCTAGGACAAGGGAAATCAATGAGCGAACAATTAGCAAGAATGGCTGCACAACAAGAAGCTATTAGAAGACAAATGCAAGAGTATGCTGAGGAATTAAAAAAGCAAGGTCAAAAACCTGGAAATGACTTTAATGATCTTATGAATCAGATGGAAAAAACCGAAACTGATCTTGTCAACAAAATGATCTCACAAGAAACTTTAAACAGACAAAAACAAATTTTAACAAGATTATTAGAACACGAAAAGGCTGAATTAAAGAGGGATCAAGAGGAGAAGAGAGAATCAACAGAAGCAAAAGATAAAATTTATGGTAACCCAAATCAATTTTTTCAGTATAAGAGAATAAAATCAAACGAACAGGAATTACTAAAAACGGTACCACCTGTTCTGAATATGTTTTATAAAAACAAAGTAAATGAATATTTTTACAACTTTGAATAAATGAATACACTAAGGGAACTAAAACTGGAATCAAAAATTGATAATCTGAATATTGTTCAGAAGTTTATAGAGGATATATGTGATGATTATAATATCAATAATACTTTCTTCGGCAATATATCTATAGCCATATCTGAAGCTGTTAAGAATGCTATTATACACGGTAATAAGAACGATATTACTAAGATAGTTGTGCTTAAATTTAAGCAACAATCAGGCTCTTTAATATTTGAAATAAGTGATGAAGGAAATGGCTTTGACATTCAAAATATAAAAGATCCAACTGAAGTAGAGTTTGATGAGATGAATGGAACAGGTATTTATTTAATGAGATCTGTTTCTGATGGTATTAAATATCTTAATAACGGAAGCATAGTTGAAATTTCTTTTGATATATCAAGCATCAATAGTACAATTGCTCAGGATCGTATTCAAAAACTTCAATCTTATAGCTTAGCTAAACCTATTAAAGAAGTTCATAAAAAGGATTAAGCATACATTATGATTAGTTTTTTTAGTGAGAATATAAAATTCAATTTAAAAGATAAGAGAATAATTCAGAAATGGATTAAACTGGTTATAGAATCTGAGAATAAGAAGACTGGAGATATAAATTATATTTTTTGTGACGATACTTTTCTAACTGATTTAAATCTTAAGTATCTAAATCACGATACACTTACCGACATTATTACCTTTAATTATAACGAGAAGAATAGTAACTCTATTAATGGCGATATTTATATTAGCATTGATAGGGTAAAAGAGAATTCTGATAAATTTAAAGTTCCCTTCATTACCGAATTGCATAGAGTAATTATACATGGTGTTTTGCATTTGTTGGGTTACAAAGATAAAACCAAAGCAGATAAAAATACTATGAGAGAAAAAGAAGATAATTGCTTATCTTTGCTGCAAAATTTCAATTAAAATTTAGTGATATATTATATTGATATGATCTATTAAAACAATAGTCATATCTTTTTGTTGTTTTATGAATTTGATATTAACTAAGTGATTATTTAAAGTCATTACAATATTAAATTAAGTGATTGAAATTAATTATACTATTTATACTCGTTCCACGTGAAACAAGAAATGTTTAAAACTTATGATGTAATTGTTGTCGGAGCCGGACATGCTGGTTGCGAAGCTGCTGCTTCTGCTGCTAATCTGGGTTCCTCTGTATTATTAATTACAATGAACTTAGATACTATTGCTCAAATGTCGTGCAATCCTGCAGTAGGAGGTGTTGCAAAAGGACAAATAGTAAGAGAGATTGATGCTCTGGGAGGTTATACAGGGATAGTTACTGATAAAACCATGATACAATTTCGTATGCTTAACAGATCTAAAGGACCTGCTATGTGGAGTCCGAGAGCACAAAGCGATAAGATGTTGTTTTCGTTAGAATGGAGAAACATGTTGGAGAATACTCCTAACATTGATTTCTGGCAAGACACTGTTGTTTCTATTGAAGAGAAAGAAGGTAAAGTAACCGGTGTTACAACTGGAATGGGATTAACTATAAATGCTAAAGCTGTTGTTTTAACTAATGGAACTTTTTTAAACGGTAAGATTCATATTGGTGAAAAGAACTTTTCTGGTGGTAGAATAGGGGAGAAATCTTCAGTTGGAGTTACTGAGAGTTTAATTAAGATAGGATTTGAATCTGATAGAATGAAGACAGGAACTCCTATGAGAGTTGATGGGAGAACTATTGATTTTACTAAACTTGAGGAACAAAAAGGTGATGAAAATCCTAGTAAATTCTCTTTTCTTGATACTCCTAAACTCACTAAACAAAGGAGTTGTTATTTGGCTTATACTAGTCTTGAGGTTCATGATATATTAAGAACCGGCTTTGATAAATCACCTATGTTTGCTGGTAGAATTGAAGGTAGAGGTCCTAGATATTGTCCTTCTATTGAAGATAAAATTGAAAGGTTTTCTGATAAAAGCAGACATCAATTGTTTGTAGAACCACAAGGTTGGAACACTGTTGAGTATTACCTTAACGGTTTCTCTTCTTCATTACCTGAAGATATTCAATATAAAGCTTTACGAAGTATTAAAGGCTTTGAAAATGCTAAGATATTTAAACCGGGATATGCTATTGAATATGATTATTTCCCACCTGTTCAATTAAAATATACATTAGAAACTAAGTTAGTTGAAAACTTATACTTTGCAGGGCAAATTAACGGTACAACAGGTTATGAAGAAGCCGCTGCACAAGGATTAATGGCAGGTATAAATGCACATTGTAAGATTAATAATAAACTTGATTTCGTTTTAAAGCGTTCTGAGGCTTATATTGGTGTTTTGATTGATGATTTAATTACTAAGGGTGTTGATGAGCCTTATCGTATGTTTACTTCGCGGGCTGAATACAGGATTTTATTACGTCAGGATAATGCTGATATGCGTTTAACTGAGTTGTCTTATAATATTGGTTTAGCTACTAAAGAGCGTATGGACAGGGTTATTAAGAAGAAAGAAAATCTTGATAATACTATTAATTATATTAAGAAAACTAACGTTGAACCTGGTGAAATTAATGCTTTATTAAATAAATTAGATACTCCTGAAATAGCTCAAAAGATAAAGATGTCGCAGATATTATTAAGACCTCAGGTGGAAATACAAGATTTGATGGCTAATGTTGACAGTCTTTCTGCTTTTATTGATACTTTGGATTATGATAAGGAAGAGGTGACCGAAGCTGCATCTATTGCTATTAAATATGAAGGTTATATTACTAAAGAACACGAAATAGCTGATAAGTTAAATCGTTTTGAAGATATTAAACTACATGAGAATTTTGACTATCAAAAGCTAAAATCATTATCTTTTGAAGCAAGAGAGAAGCTTGGTAAGATGAAACCTGCTACAATTGGACAAGCTTCCAGAATTAGTGGTGTTTCTCCTTCTGATATTTCTGTTTTATTAGTCTTTTTAGGCAGGTAGTTTGGGTAAGTGCCTAAAATGCCTAAAGTTTGGAGTGTCTAAAGTTAGAAATGGATACAATATAGTTTCACGTGAAACCCTAGAGACAGGGTCTTAAAAATCACAACACTTATTTAAATTTACATCAGGAAACTGTTTAGTATTGTAAATAGAGCATTAAGATTGTAAATTTTCTTTTTCAATTAGTTTTATTAATTCTATACGATTTAAAGGTAAATCATTCTTTGCTATTTCCCAAATTACCTCATAATCTATACCAAAATATTCATGAGTAATTATGTTTCTAATACCATACATTTTCTTCCATGGGATAGAAGGATATTTAGATGTTATTTCTAAAGGGATATGTTTAGAAGCTTCTCCTATTATTTCAAAGTTACGAACAACAGCATCAACAATCATATATTGTTGCTTAAATTGCTTAAACTCTAATCCATTTATATATTCTGCTATTCTATCCATCGATAGCAAGATATCATCTAAATAGAATTTGTATTTTCTATCTTTTGGATTCATACGTATTTTATTTCTTTTAATATACCTTCTTTTAATTGTTCTTTTAGAGCATTAAAAGTTACCAAATCAACTTTTCTTTTTAATTCTTTTTCTAATAGCTCCTGAAGATCAAAAAATGCCCATCCTAATGGCTTTTTGAATGAAACTATAATATCAATATCAGAATTATCTGTTTGTTCGTTGCGTGCAAAAGAACCGAAATAGCCTATCTTATCAACGTTATATACGTTGGTTAAAGTAGGCTTTAGTTTTGTAAGCTTTTTTTCTATTTCTTTTTGCGTGTTCATTTGATGTAAACTTTATGCAAAGATAAACATTTATTTGTATTCATGGCTTTATTTAGTGCTGTTCTTTATCTTTTGTTTTGTATTCCTCTTCTGGTTCATTAAAGACTGCAATACTATTCTTTTCATAAAATAATTTCCCAACTCTATCAATGTGTTCTTTTAAATCTTCGTTAGATAAATCATTATAACTTACTATATCTATTTTATATGGTATGGGTAGTTCTTCGTTAAGAATACCACTTATATTCATAGCTATTTTATTATTACAATGCTTTCCTTTTATAGCTAAATCTATATCACTGCCATGTTTATAAGTTCCTTTTGCTCTACTCCCAAAGATTATTACCTCTTCTATTTCGGGGTATTTAGGGAAGGTATCTTGTATTAATTGATAACTTTTAGGAGTTATGCCAAATGGATTCATAGTTCTTTTTTAAGTTTAAGATACACATCAAATAATTCGTTGTAAAAATCATTCACAATTAACTTATATGCTATTTCTGCATTCTTTTCGTCATAAGTATGGCTCATCAGGTTTCTTTTATGGAGCATATCCATCCACATTTCTCCATTTTTAATTATTTCATATAAAAAACCTTCTTTAATAGTATCACCTGGGAACTTAACGATTACATCTTTTTCTTCAAGATAATCTTTTACTGTTTTCCATGCCAATTCAAATGTAAATTCATATATTTGAATAACTCCTGCTTTTTCTAAATCAGATAATCCTGTTTTATCTACAGCATTTTGTAAACGCAATAAAGCTTTTTCAAAGTTCTGAAAGCGTTGTTTCCATCTTATGTCTTGTGTTTCCATTTGAATTTTTGTAATTATAACTTAATGCAAAGATACGAATAAAATTGTTGTCTGTTATTAAAATTATTAATCCTATTAATAAGCTAATAAGGTTTAATGTTGTTGTTTACGTTCTATTCTACTAAGGTTGTTGATTGCGAATAAGGTTTTTATTTTGAGTTTTATTATTTCTTAGAAGAAAATTTCAAGCTTTCAATAAATTCATCAAATCTTGAAACATTCTTTTCATAAGTTGTTTCAGTAGCTGTAAACCCTATGTAACCATATTTAGAACCATTATCAAAGAATAATAATTGACAAATAAATTTTCCATTTGGTGTTTGACGAATTACTTTATATCTTGTAATCTTACTATTCTTACTTTCTAATTTATCAAATTTTATAGTGGTCTTACCATGTAACATTTTATTTTCAAAAGCGCTAAAAGAATCAAATTTATCTTTTTCAAAAGTAATAAAAGCTAAAGCATTACAAATATTATCAATGTCAGGAAATGTTCCACATAATATAATATTATCAACCTTTAAAGTATTTAACCAAAAAGGTATTGTATACTCTAAACTATTTATTGTGTCAATAATTACTAAAGGTTTATTTATTAAATTATACTCTATTTGTTTATTAAGCATATTCAAATCAATACCAATATCTGAAACTCTTACTGTATTAGCAATATCCTTCATTGCAATATCTAATTTTCTTTCTAATTTTTCATTATTAAAAACAGGAATATTAATCAGAGTTACAAAATTATTAGTTGTAAAAAATAAATAAATTTGATATTCAACATTTAATTCTTTAAATTCGGCATCATTATTAGAATTATTATCAATACCTTTTTTAGTATTATCGGGCATTTTATAATACAATAATAGAAATCTTTTTGAATATTTATTTTCAAAAAAGACATTGTTAGATTTTAATTTTTGTTTGTAAACTTCTTTCTTCCTATAATCAAATTCATAATCACTAAAATATTTCAAAAGTTTTTCTTCACGTTTTGAATCCCATTTATAATCCTTCATATCTTCAGGAATAGGATACTTATGGATTTGAATCAAAGTTGTATCAATAAAATAAAAATTTTCGTATTGTTTACTAGGAATTACTGTATCACCTTTAAAAGAAACTGCAAAATGTACATTTTTAGAATTATCAACGTAAGTAACAACTCCTTTATTAAATAAAAGACAGGTAGTATTTTTCTGTCCAAAACCATTGTTACAAATAAACAATAGAAGAAATAATTTTAAAACTTTCATTTAAATTAATTATTAAAATTTCCGTGCAAACATACTCATTTTATCAATACTCTTTAAACTTTTAACACATTAATTTACCCATTATTCAATAACATCCATCACTAGGCTTATAAATATCCATATATAAGCACATTGCAAAAATTCTCTGTTATATATATTTATGAATGGCGTACTTTTTCCTCCAGACGGGCATAAAACTTTATGAATGGCGTACATTTTCCTTCGGTGGGGCATTTAGGTTTATGGATGCCCCACATTTTCCTCCGGAGGGGCATATAGGTTTATGGATGCCCCACATTTTCCTCCAGACGAACATAAAACTTTATGAATGCACAACATTTTCTTCCAGACGAGCATTCAGAAAGTTTTATGCCCCTCCGAAGGAAAAAGTAAAGGAAAAAGAAATATTTATGCCCGACATTTTCTATCTGACGAGCATTTATGCTTTTAAACTCACCTAAAATAACTTATTTTATCTATAAATAGAGTTTTAAATTTAAGATTTTAGTTAGTTAGGTCGCTGTTGGATAGGGATCCATAGAATATGGAATTCTTTTTTTATAATTATAAACCTTTCCTATTAATTATCAAAATACTATTCTTGTTTATTATGAAACATTAACAGAAAATTCAATAATAAAGCAGTACCTTTGTAAAGCTTAAAAAAAGCATAAAAACTTGCGTAATTAATAAGAAATAGGTTCAAAACAATTTAAAATAATCAAAATGCCAATACCAAAAGTATTAAGACAAACTTTAAGAGAAACAGAAACAGATTTAATGATTATTGAGACTTTTCCGTTAGAAAGAGTGATAGAATTTATACTTGAACACGAAATGGCTAATCATCGTGCTCCAATTACTCCGGCTATACAGGTAATTATTACGGATTCGACTCCTGATTTTGCAGCTCTCAGAATAGCTGTATTAGGCAAAAATGTTGACCTTTCGGAAAGAGGTGCTCAGGTAGTAATCTTTAACGAAATGAGAGGTGGTTTTATGGTTCGTCTGGATGATGTAAAAATGGCTGTTAAAACTGCAGCGCCACATAATCAATCAGTGTTGGTTGCAACAAAATTAGATAAAATAAGCGATTTTTATACTTATACGCAAGCTCAACTTTTAACTACCATGCAGGAAATGTTAATAGCTGCTACTGCAAATCCTGATCTTGTAACAACATTACCTTTAATTAGTTCGCTGGTAGATGATGTTAAAGATCCTTTAAGTGCTAAAATAGCACAGGTATTGGCTCTTACAACTGATCGTGAAAAATTAGTAGAATTAGTTGATAATGCTCAGGCAAGTTTAATAGGTAATTATGGTGCATATCTTAATATCTATAAGAGAAAACTGGAACGTGTACCCGAATATTTCCCAATAAGTGTATTGCATAAAAATGTTCATGCAGATGATTTTGTTTTTAGTAATGAAGAAATAGTTGATAAACCTACAGAACCTATTGTAAACATAAGTAAATTAAGAGCAACTAAAGGTAAATGGGTGAAAGTACAAAACTTTGGTAGCTTACCAATGAGAGTGTGGAGATCATTAACTATCTCAACAGTAATTCCGGAAGATGCACCAACAGTGAATCCTAATGAAGATAAAATATTTGGGGGAAGCGAACTGGGTGTAGATGACGCCACTTTTTTAATGGCTGGTTTTAGTTTACCTCTTGACATGCAGAAAGCAAAATTTACAACAAGAAATTCAAGGTAGAAACAATTACGAATTACGAATTACGAATTACGGGATGAAAAAAGCTGTTATCATTAATTTGGTAACAGCTTTTTTTAATGACCTCACCTAAATCCTCTCCTGAGAGGAGAGGACTTAAAAATAGATTGCTCCACGTCGTACTCAATGGCGTTTTTTTTTTTTTTAAAAATGTGATTTATTATATAAAAAAAAACTACTTTTGTAAAATTGTAATTATTCTGATTATTATTTTTTGGGTAATAATGGAATGATTTTTAAATTAATTATATAATGATACAAAGACAAGAGGTTTTAAACTATTTATCAAATAATAAAGAATTGTTTTTAAAACAGTTTAATATTATTAAAATTGGTATTTTTGGTTCTTATTCTCGTAATGAGCAAACCGAAAATAGCGATATTGATATTATAATAGAGATGCCTCGTGGTACTGAAGACATTTTTGAGAAAAAACAACAGCTAAAAGAATTGCTTAAATCACAATTTAACTGTGATGTTGATATTTGCAGAGAAAGAGCAATCAAACCATTATTCAGAGAAATGATTTTAAAAGATGCTATTTATGTTTAATAAAGACATATTACTCATAAAGCAAATGTTGCAAACTATTGAAAGGATAGTTGAATATTCATCTGGTTTTGACAATCCTGATGACTTTGCAGAAGATTATAAAACCTATGATGCAACCTTGATGAATTTTGTAGCATTGGGCGAAACAGTAGGCAAATTAAGTGAAGATTTCAGAGATAAATATTCAAATATTGAATGGTCTAAAATTAATGCTTTCAGGAATATTATAGCTCATGATTATTTTGGTATTGATGAAGAAGAAGTCTTTGGAATCATTAAAAAACATATCTCAAAATTACAAATTGATTTAAAAGATCTGATAAATTAAATGATTTTTCTTCTCTTTTATATTTAAACTTTGTCTTCAGTTATAAATATAATAATCAACATACAGAAAATACTAATACTTCATTACATGTGAGAGCTTCTCATTAACTGTTTTTTATTCTTCCTAATAGTCTAAAAGTCTAAACTGCTAAAAGCCTTTTATAATTTACTTCACTACAGTAGCCGAAAACACATCAATTCCATTATCTTTAATCATTTGCATTAGAGGTTGAGATTGCATAATAGCTCCTCCATAGGTATCAAAATCATATATGTTAGGTGTACTAAACCAGGAGTCAATATTCATCGAAAGATTAATAATATGCGATTCGTTATGGATAGATAAGGGCGAAAGAGCAAGCTTTACATCAAAAGAATTGTCAATAAAAATTGTATCTCCGGTTATGTTATCTTTAAGCATCCCAATCCCTAAATGGATATTAAAAGGATTGCCAATAGTTTGTGAAGGTGGAAGCCATTTGCCGTTTAATTTCATATTATGATAACCACCCCCCATCATATCAGGCCACCACATATTGGATTCGGGCGGATTGACGAACATATTTGACTTGTTTTGATACGATTTAATACCAAAAGTAAAGGCAACCGAAGTATAAATGCCTGCAGGAATAGCATCCGAAACCATCCAACTTAAAGTAGTCGGTATATCGGTGTCAATATATCTGAAAATACCATCTTTTGTGAGCCTGAAAGTGCTGCCATCATTTTTAATTAACGCAATATTGGAGATAAAATACTGAACATTGTTGATCAAATATGGATTTCCGGCAGCATTTGTGTATAGAAAAGTATCAGTTTTAAGATTTGAGCCGTTAACATTAAAATTAAAATTGAATTGAAGTTTTCCGTAACTTTCTTCTTTATCGTTTTTGCAAGAAAAAATAAAAAGGATAAAAAAAGTAAAGAGGAAAAATATTTTGATATGATGAATTTGTTTTTTCATTGATATTTTATGTTGAAAAAGGTAAAGTTACTATCATATTAAAAAATAAAACAAAAATAAACATTTTAAAGCATTTTAACGCTATTTAGAGTATTTATAGTATCTTTACACTCAAATTTAAAAATAATACGTTATAGAGCTTTTAATTAAGTCGTTTGTAAGTATCAATAATTCAAAGTTATAGATGTAAACTTAATCAAATATTCAAAAATGGCATTAAATTACAGAAACAGGTCAAGTTTTAAGTTATATATTTCAATACTATTATTTACAATTGCAATACTATTGGGGAACACACTATTTCAACCTCCCTCAATGATGACAATTGTGAATAGACTTGAATCGGGCATTTCAAAAAAACAAAAAACACTTGACGAATTACTTCAAAACGTAAAACAAGATATTTTAAATAATAAAGACCTACTTAGTCAAAATTATAAAAATACGTACGAAAATAAAGGAATTTTGCTGTATGTGTTTAATAAAGATACTGTTTTGTATTGGTCTGACAATTCAATAGCTCTTGAACTGATAGATAAGGAACATATAAAAGATAAAAAAGTACTGAAATTAAATAATGGTTGGTTTAATGTAAAGTTCACAACAGTAAACGAATATACCGTGGTTGGGTTGATACTCATAAAGCATGAATATATCTATCAGAACGAGTACCTCATCAATAGCTTTAATAAGGATTATAAAGTCCCCGATAATTTACAAGTCTCAACAACAAAAGGGCAGAATAATGTATATTCAAAAGATAATGAATTCCTTTTTTCGGTGGCAAAAACAGGAAACATTCAAATGAGCGACCGCTTAATCTTAATATTGTTGTTATTTTATCTGTTAGCATTTATATTTTTCACCTCTTATTTATCGGATATTTGGCAAAAAATAAAATACTTTAAACCACACCCCTTCTTAAATATAATATTATTAGTAGTTCAAATTATAATTTTAAGAGGCTTTGTTTTTTATTTTAAGATACCTTCGGTACTATATCACTCTAAATTATTCAGTCCGTTTTATTATGCAGTATCATCTGTCTTACCTTCTTTAGGCGACTTAATAATCAACGTTTCGCTGTTACTTTATGTATCCTATTTTATCTTTACGAGAATAAAAATTGAAAACATAACTCAAGTATCAAAACCAATTTATAATCATATAAAAGCTGTTGTACTTTTAATAATTTCAATGTGTTTTTATTATGGTTATATTGTGATTTTTAAGAGTATTATAATAGATTCAAGTGTATCTTTAGAGCTAAATAATATTTTTGTTCTGAATGAATTTAGTGTACTTGAATTTTTAATTATAACAATACTTACACTCTCGTTTTTCTTTATTAATCATAGTCTTTTCAACACAGCTTTTTCATATTCTGATAAAATAAAACATCACATATTATACACAATAATTGCATTAGGAACATTTCTTTTACTGCCAATTCAAGATATAACTAAAGAAGGATATCTATTTCCTGTATTCTTTATAGTTTATTTTATAGTTAGTTATGTAATAATAAAGAATAATAAAATAAATAAGCTAACATTGGTTTATAAGGCTGTTTTCTATATATTGATCTTCTCTTTATTTTCAACATTTACACTTTATAAGTATAATAATATAAAAGAAAATGATAAAAGAAAGCTGCTGGCTCTAAAACTATCTTCCGAAAACGATCCTGTAGCTGAGTTTCTTTTCTCAGATCTTAATAAAAAAATAAATTCAGATTCATTATTAGAATCAAAGATAAGGCATAAGATGTCAGAGGATTCATTAGCTATTTATATTAAGAATAAATACTTTAAAGGATACTGGACAAAGTACAGAACTCAGATTACAATTTGCCGTCCTTCACAAACTTTGCTTATTAAACCCGAAATGGTTCAGGAAAATTGTGATGTTTATTTTAATAATAAGATAAGTACTTTTGGAGTTCCAACAACTACCGAAGATATGTATTCGTTGGATTATGGGGCAGGTAATAATAGTTATATTGCTTTGATTAAGTTGCTTGAAGATGAAGCCGACACTATGTTGCATAATAATGTATATGTTGAACTTGATGCTAAATCAGTTTCAAATGATTTAGGTTATCCTGAACTTTTAATAGATAAACAGGTAAATATAATACCTGATCTATCAAGTTATTCGTATGCAAGGTATAATAATGGAGAATTAGGTAAACACTACGGTAAATATCTTTATAGTTATGATCTTAAAGATTATGGTAAGATGGATACTAACTTAAGTTTTTTTAATTCTAACGGATATAATCATCTGTATTATAAAGTAAATAAGAAGACAGATTTTCTTTTAAGTAAACGAACAGAAACACTCTTTGATAGCTTTGCACCTTTCTCTTATTTCTTTATAATATATGGATTGGTAGTTTTATTATTTGTAATATTTACCGGGCTTCCATTACGTTTAAGTTTTATTGATTTTAATTTTAAGATACAATTACAAACATTTATTGTATCAATAATTCTTATTTCGTTTATCACTATTGGTATAATGTCGTTGATATATATAACTTCATTAAACAGCAACAAAAACAATGAACTTCTTACCGAAAAAACACATTCTATATTAGTTAATTTAGAACAGAAGTTAGGGAATGTACATGAAATTCCACCTTCTATGGATGATTATGTTGCCGATGTATTAATTAAACTATCAAATGTTTTTTTTACTGATATTAATTTGTATGATACTGATGGTGATTTGATAGCTTCCTCAAGATCTCAGATATTTGATGAAGGTTTGATATCAAGAAGAATGAATCCTATAGCTTATGAACAGTTGAATTCAGGGAAAAAGACTATGTTTATCAATAAAGAAAGCATCGGTAAACATGAATACTCATCGGCTTATATTGAACTTCGTAATTATGATAATAAACTTATTGCATATTTAAATCTACCTTATTTTGCAAAACAAAATGAATTAAAAAAGGAGATATCTTCTTTCTTAAAAGCCTATCTGAATATATATGTTTTCTTAATTGCAATATCAATATTTGTTGTTCTTATCATTTCTAACTATATAACAAAGCCATTAAAATTAATTAAAGATAAGCTTAGTAAAGTAAAGCTTGGTGAGAAGAATGAAAAGATAGAATGGCTTAGAAATGATGAGATCGGGAATTTAATACAAGAGTATAATAGTATGGTTGATCAGCTTGCAAAGAGTGCTAAGTTACTTGCTCAATCAGAAAGGGAAGTTGCATGGAGAGAAATGGCTAAACAGGTAGCTCATGAGATTAAAAATCCTTTAACACCTATGAAATTGAGTGTACAACATCTACAAAGAGCTTGGGTAGATAAGGTTCCTGATTGGGATGATCGTTTAAAGAGATTTACAAACACAATTGTTGAGCAAATAGAGTCTCTTTCTATTATAGCTTCTGAGTTTTCTGATTTTGCTAAGATGCCTTTAACAGATAATAAAAAAGTAGATATTTCAATAGTTTTACTTAATGCTATTGAACTTTTTAAAGATAGTAATGATAAAATCATCGAGATCAATCATCACGAAAGTAATCAACAATTTTTTATTATAGCTGATGATAAACAACTGTTAAGGGCATTTAATAATCTACTTAAAAACGCTATTCAGGCAATCCCTAATGATAGAAAAGGAATAATTGACATAAGTATTGAAAAGGATGAAAATACATTCCTGATTAAAATAGCCGATAATGGAGTTGGAATAAATAAAGAACTATATCCAAAGATTTTCTCCCCTAACTTTACAACTAAAACCAGTGGTATGGGCTTAGGTTTAGCAATGGTTAAGAGTATTATTGAAAATGCAAACGGTAAAATCTGGTTTGAATCAGAAGAAAATATAGGGACTACATTTTATATACAATTAGCTGCTATTATATAAAGAAAAAGAGCCTAAAGATATTTAAAAATACTATAGGCTCTTTTATTATTAGTTTATGCCTTTGAACTTCAAGCACTGTTTTCTTGAAGTATTTAAGGTATTATATTCCCTTACCAGATTACAGCTCTATCCTTTTCAGGTATATAAAGTTTGTCGGTAGGTTGAATATTGAATGCTTTGTAGAATTGAGGCACATTAAATAGTAAAGCATTTACTCTTGCATCATGTGGAGAATGCACATCTTCTTTTAAACGACGCATCAATTCTTTATCACGGATATTCTGACGCCAAACCTGAGCATAAGATAAGAAGAAACGTTGATCAATAGTGAAACCATCAATCTTTGCAGTTGTATCTTTACCTTGTAATGCCTTCTGTAAAGCAGCATATGCTACAGTAATACCACCCATGTCAGCAATGTTTTCGCCTAAGGTTAATTTACCATCTACATGTAATGAATCTAATTCTTTATGTGCGTTATAATGATCAGCAATTACTTTAGTTTTAGCTTCGAAGTTCGCTGCATCTTCTTTTGTCCACCAATTACGTAAGTTTCCTTCTTTATCGTATTGACAACCCTGATCATCGAACCCATGAGTCATTTCATGACCGATAACTACACCAATTGCACCATAATTAACTGCATCGTCAGCTTTTAGGAAGAAGAATGGTTCTTGAAGGATAGCTGCCGGGAAAACTATTTCGTTCATATTTGGATTATAGTAAGCATTAACTGTTTGTGGAGTCATTCCCCATTCAGTACGATCAACTGGCTTGCCTATCTTTTCAATATCACGTTTAAAATAGAAGCGTGATGCTGCCATTATGTTTTCAAAATATGAATCTTTAGTAATTGTTAAGCTAGAATAATCGATCCATTTATCAGGATAACCAACTTTTACATTAATTTTTTCTAGTTTTTCTAAAGCTTGTTTTTTAGTAGCTTCGCCCATCCAGCTAAGTTTTTCAATTCTTTCTTTTAAAGCTAATTTAAGATTGCCTATTAATTCAATCATACGTTTTTTAGCTTCTGGTGGGAAGTATTTTTCAACATAAAGTTGTCCTACTGCTTCGCCTAAGTTACTGCTTGTATTATTTAAAACGCGTTTCCAACGTGGTTTCATTTCTTTTACACCTGATAGAACTGTACCATAGAATGCAAAATGTTCTTTATCAAAATTAGATGATAAACATGAAGCAGCATCTTTTAATACATGCCATTTCAAATATGTTTTCCATTGATCAACTGGTGTAGAAGAAAAAATCTTTGCCATTTCGCCGAAGAATTTAGGTTGTCCTACATTAATCTCTTTTAAGTTTTTAAGGCCAAGAGTAGCAAAATAGTTATCCCAATCAAAAGCTGACATCTTTTTTAAGCCTGCAAGATCAGTTTTATTATAATTTGAAACAGGATCGCGAAGTTCTTTTCTTGTAGATGATGCTTCAGCAAGTTTAGTTTCTAATTTTAATATGTTATCTGCATTTTGAGCAGCAGTAGTCGTATTCATACCCATAAGTTCGAACATCTTTGTAATATGTTTTACATATTCGCCACGGATTTCTTTCGAACGAGCATCTTCAGATGTATAATAATCTCTATCAGGTAAGGCTAAACCACCTTGATATAGTTGAGCTATAACATTATTACTATTCTTATCATCCTGTCCTGAGCCAAAATTGAACAAAGGATTAACACCAGCTGTATGAAATTCAGCAATTGACTTAAGTAAGTCTTGTGGAGTTTTGATTGCATCTATTTTATCAAGCTCAGCTTTGATAGCATTAATACCAGCTTTTTCAATTTTTAAAGTATCCATACCAGAAGTAAAGAAATCTCCTATTTTTTGTTTGATACTTCCTGCTTTTGCATCCTTATCAGCAGCAGCACCTTCCATAATACTTAGTAATTGTTTGTAGTTTTCTTCTGCTAATGCTTCAAATGAACCAAAAGCACTTTGATCTCCAGGTATTGGGTGGGCTTTTAACCAACCACCATTGGCATATTTGTAGAAATCATCACCAGCTTTAACAGTGGTGTCTAAATTAGCAATATTAATTGCAGCTTCTTCCTTCATAGTATTTTTATTGTTTACGCAGCTTACCATAAAGCTGAATATAAGAACACCTATAACAGATGTGTAAAATGATTTGTTTGTAAATATCTTCATTAATTTATTTATTAAGTTAAGTGATACTGTAAATTTTCGGCAAAAGTATAAAATGTTTTGGTTTACAGCCCCTTTTTTATACATATTTTTTGGTAATTATTTGTTAAAGGCATTTCTACTTTAAAAGCTAAGGCGATAATTAGTTCTATCTTTTAGTTTTTTAAGATTCTTTTTCGTTATCTAAATAATATTATTCTTATCTAATTAAATAATTATTGAATTATAGAAAAATTGTTGTCACCGATGTCAAGATTTATTTTCATTTTAATGATAAAAATTCTTTAGATAAAGTCTATTTTTACTTCGATAAGCAATAAATATACTTCGAAAGTGTAAAAGGCTGTATATTTGGCTTAAAAAACTTTCCAGATTCATCATTGAAAGAGCCAGATTCATCTTCGAAAGAGCCAGGTTCATCATTGAGAGAGCCAGATTCATCTTCGAAGGTCCCATTCTTATCATTGAAAGAGCCAGGTTCATCATTGAAGGTCCCTTTTTCATCTTTGAAATAGCCATCTTCATCATTGAAGGTACCGGATTCATTATTGAAAGAAATTTATTACTCGTTGAAGGGAATTCGTTAAGCTTATAAAGCTTCTTTTCTTTTATTTTAATTAATGAAATTCTCATTTATCAAAATAAAATCATCATCATAAAAATAAATCTTAAAAAAATAATTCGTAATTCGTAATTCGTAATTCGTAATTGAATTTAACTTTTCTTCTTGTACATCCTTACGGCTAATGTGATGGATATGAATGCATAGATTGCCATTGCAATAAACTGTGTTGAGAGTTCTTTAAGTCCTGCACCTTTCAGTAATACCATCCGCATCACCTTTATAAAATAACTTATGGGGTTGATTATGTTAAGATTCTGTGCCCAAAGAGGCATGCTTTCGACAGGTGTGAACAGGCCGCTCAATAATATAAAGACGACCATTAAAAACCAGGCGATAAACATTGCTTGTTGCTGGGTGTCGGAGATTGTGGAGATGAAGAGGCCTAAACCGAGTAATGCGAGGATGTATAAACCTGCAAATAAGAAGATAATGCTTACATTGCCAAGCATTGGGAGGGCGAAGATGAGTTTGGCTAAGGTTAATCCGATTGCTAATTCGAACATTGCGATAATCCAGAATGGGATTAGTTTTCCTGCTACAAACTGATACTTTAAAATAGGTGTAACGTTAATCTGTTCAATGGTTCCCATTTCTTTTTCGCGGACAATATTCATTGATGATAAAAATAAACTGATGATTGAAACCAGCAAAACCAGAATGCCCGGAACCATATATGTTTTGTAATCCAGCTCAGGGTTGAACCAATAGGAAGTGTTTGTTTTTACAGGCATTTCAATGTTCATGCCGAGGGTCTCCACGATCATTGCTTTGTTAAATTCCTTTATAATTGACATTGTGTACGCACTCACAAGTCCTGCCGCGCTTCCATTAATAGCATTAATTGTAAGCTTTACTTTAGAGGCGTTTTCTTTAATTAAATTCTTTTCGAAATACTGTGGTATTTGTAAAATAACATCTGCTTTGTTTGATTTCAAATCGTTCTCGGCGACATTATAAGCATCAGTATAGTTGATAATTGTGTAGAATTTTGATCCCTTAAACTTACTAATCAATTCGCGTGAAGCGGGCGTCTTATCATTATCAACAATATTGATTTTGATATCTTTCATTTCGAAGGTTGCAGCAAAAGATAATATCAACAACTGTACCACAGGCATTATAAACATTATCGGTAGCATCCCTTTGTTTCGGAATATCTGTTTAAATTCTTTTTGTAAGATAAAAAATAGTATTGGTCTCTTCATTATCACTGCTTTATTTTGAAAGCTTATCACTGCAATCAATATCCCACAAAAGTAAACATTTTACATGAAAGATTGATTTAGTTTTCTTGAAAAATTATTAATAAAAAAGAATGCTATTATTGATATTTTAATAGTATTTTTGTACTTTTACGATTTAATATATGGATACAAAAAGACTATTCCTTGCAATTAAGATAGAGCCTGATGATAATTTTAAAGCTGTTTATAATGGTTTAAAAACAAATCTAAGAAACCAGAACATTAAATGGGTTGAGATATTTAATTTTCATTTAACGTTAAAGTTTTATGGAGAAACGAATGTAAATATCATACCTTCAATATGTCAAAAGGTAGAAGAGTCAATAGTTGATGCTACTTCATTTGAAATAAATATTAACAAAACTGGAATATTCGGGAGTAGTTATCAGCCAAAAGTTATTTGGTTTGGGATTGATAAGAATCCAACACTACTAACTCTTGCTGAGAACGTTCTTAATAATATGTCGATAATAGGCTTTGAACGTGACAGGCAGAATTTTGTTCCTCATTTAACCATCGGAAGAATAAAGTTTGTGGATGATAAGAGATTTTTTAATCAAATAGTTGCTAAATATACAGAAT
>CAIWDQ010000109.1 GCA_903911455.1 uncultured bacterium | reverse complement strand
CATTATATTAAGGTTTTTTTCCTGAGCTATAATCTTATATGGATTTATTAAAGTTACAATAAAAAAAATAACCCATTTTATTATATTTCTATTCATATTATTTTTTAGAATTAAAAGCACAAAAGTAGTAAAATTCACAACATCAAATATTAAATTAAGATAAACTCTTGTTTAATATCTCTCAATTATTTTTCAGCGTGAAGCTATTAATGTGAACTTATTTTGCTTTCTGTCTTGCTGTATTTTTGAAACTTCTCTCTATCAAGCCGCATATTTATAATTAATTATTATGATATCCCTTAAAATGAAATTTAATTCCTTTATCAATTGGATTATAACAAGTCCATACAATATAATATGGCTTTACATCATTATAAACGTACCCATTAAATTTTCCATCCCTTATCGATATTTCATTACCATAAGGAATTTCCAGATAAATTGGCAAATATATTTGCGTGGTTCTATGATATTTTTCAAATGTAATATTAAAAAACTGATTGCATAAATTTCTTACAGCATCTAGAGGGATGTTACCACTCTCAACTTTAATTGAAGTTACTTTGCCTTTAGGAGAAATAGTAAGGTTGAATATTGCATATGTTTCGTCAACATTGGTAGTATCAGTAAAATAATCGAGATTATTATTTAAATAACTTGTCAAAATTTCATTACCAATATTAACTGGTAATCTTAATATATCAGTTTTAAATTCTTTATTAGCCAGAAGACATCTGTCATAATTGTAGTACCCTATGTATTGATTAGGTATATCATTCTTACGAGAAATACTGTTAAATTGAGTTTTACAAGAGCTAAAAGCAGCAAGAATTAGCATGACATATAAATATTTATGTCTTTTCATAATTTTTATTAAATAATTTCTTGCTTATTGCTTGCTTGTGTGTTCGAGATTCCACTCTCTAAAGCTACATAAGGTTTATTTATTGTTATGAATTTCATTTTATTATTTTAAATCGGATTTATGAAATTTGTTTTTAAGACTTAACCATTAATTAGCATTCAAAAATTCTGTTACATCTTTAATCCAATCGTTCTTATATTTATTAAAATAATTTTCATGACCTGCATATTTATATGTTCTTAATCTTTTTCTTCCTTTTAAATTAAAAAAGATGTCGTCAATTTCTTTACGGCTTACATTCTTATCTTGTTCTCCATAGAGTAATAAGGTAGGACAAGTTACTTTTTTAGCATATTCTGTAGGTTTATGACTAAATGCCCAAAATCCATTTTGAATACCACCCCAGAATACTAAAAGTCCGGCCGTTGGGAATGAAGGGGCATTCATGTTCTTAAACCTTGCACAAGTTGTTTGATACATTGAGCCAAATGGACATTCAAGAATAATTCCTTTTGGATTTAAATTGTAATCATTTATTGCTTTTAATATCGCAACTGCTCCCATCGAAGTTCCATAAAGATAAATGTCCTTTTCTCCTCTATTAATCAAATAATCATAAGTTGTTTTTACTTCTTCAGCTTCATAATAACCTAAAGTAGTTTGGTTACCTTCCGAACCACCACTTCCCATAAAATCAACAAGTAAGGTGTTATATTTTAGTTCGTCAAATTCATAAGATTTGTCTAGCATCGATGACTTATTACCGCTATATCCATGAAATATTATTATAGTACCTTTTACTGTATCAGTTTTTACTGAATTATCTTTATTCAAATACCAGCATTCAATCTTTTTGTTACTTTGCAACTCAACTTTATAATAGGAATTGGGCATTTCACCATTAGTTGGTCGTGGATTGTTAACTCCAAAAATAAGTGTCTTAAATTTATCAAATGTATTTAGTTTCTCAGGACTATTAGTTTTAATTTTTGTTTCAGCACTAAAATGAGTGAATTTGTATGCATGAAAGTTTGCTAAAACATTCATTAATACAAAGATTATTATCAATAGCCAAATAAGTTTTTTTATTATTTTCTTTTGTTTTGTCAATTTGATGTTTTTAATGTTATTATTTTAGTTACTGTTAACGTTTCTAGCGTGCTGTCGAGTGATTTGTTTGAAATTCCACTTTCTGAAACCTCATATTATTATTCTTCGTAGTTAATTATACTTATCGGTAAACTTTGAAGACATTTAGGACAAAAGCCCACATTGTCATTATTATCCACCGAAAAGATTATATTTTTTACAAAGATAATAAATCTTTACAAATATTAAAGTATTATTAGATAAATATAAAAAATAGAGTCTTCGAATCAGAAATGTTTGCTTCCATTTTTTTAATGTTATGCTTCGAAACGATGAGGGAAGGTCTTATTTTTGAAAAGTTAGGCTTCGAATTCGTCAGCTTAGGTGTCGGGATTAAAATTTTAGGCTTCAAAACAACAATTTTAGGTGTGTAAATTAAGGGCGGAGGTATGTAAATAAAAAAGGGAGGCTTCTTTTCGTGCAGGTGAGGTCTCTAATCGAACAGGAATGCCCTGTTTTTTGGGGCGAGGGTTTGCTAATTTATAATAATAGGCCTCCAAAATGGGGAGGGTGGTCTTGTATCAAAGGGCAAAGGTCATTAATTAAGGGGCACATGCCTTTAATTTACTACAAAAGGCCATTAATTTACTTTGAGAGGAGGTTAATTTATGTTCAGAGGTCATTAATTTACTTTGAGAGGTCTTTAAATCACTGCTCGCCCCGACAAATTTAAGGGCAAAGGTCGTATTTTGGGGCAAACGGCTCATAAAGTGGGGCAAACCGATAAAGAAAGGGCAAATAACTGTGAAAAATAGGGCGTATAAATCTTAATTGAAAATAATTCAAGAATTAATTTTTATGCATTAATATTAGTACTTATAAACTGAAGCATTTTTTTGTTTTGTTACAGATATTTTTTTCATTTATTTTTTATTAAAAAGAAGAAGAAACTAATTTTATTTAATTTCTAAATCATTGTTTCCGAAAAATGAGTAATTTCGCAACATTAAAAAACCATATATATAAATACTGATATGCAAATCTTCATAAAAAACATAAAAGAAATAGTTCAGACAGAGAAAAAGTTTCGCGACATGGTCAAAGGAAAAGAAATGGCTAAGATAGAAACCCTTAAAGATGCCTGGCTATTGATTGAAAAAGGCAAAATTGCTGCTTTTGGTAAGATGGAATTCATAGATAGTATAAAGCCATCACTCAAAAACGATGCTAAAGTTATAGATGCCACCGGAAGAATGGTTTTTCCATCCTTCTGCGACTCTCATACCCACCTCGTTTACGCCGGTAGTCGCGAAATTGAATATATTGATAAGATAAAAGGCCTGTCATACGAAGAAATTGCCAAAAGGGGAGGAGGTATACTTAATTCGGCAGCCAGATTGCACAATACCAGCGAAGAAGAACTTGTTGAAAGCGCCATGACACGCTTAAACGAGATCATCTCTTACGGAACTGGTGCTGTTGAAATTAAAAGTGGCTACGGATTAACCACCGAGGATGAGTTGAAGATGCTCAGAGTTATCCGAAAACTTAAAGAGATAAGCCCTTTAACCATCAAAGCTACCTTTTTGGGAGCTCATGCAGTCCCTAAAGAGTATAAAGGTAAGCAAACCGAATATGTTGATCATATAATTAACGAAATGATACCCATGGTTGCCGCCGATGATTTAGCTGATTATATTGATGTGTTTTGTGATAAAGGTTTCTTCACTGTTGAAGACACTGAACGTATCTTAATGGCAGGATTAAAGCATGGTATGCGTCCCAAAATACATGCTAACGAACTTGACTATTCAGGTGGAATACAAGTTGGCGTTAAATATTACGCTTTATCAGTTGATCATTTGGAATATACCGGTGATGAGGAAATTAGTTGCCTGTTGCATTCCGAAACCATGCCTACTTTATTACCTGGAGCAGCCTTTTTCCTTGGAATGCCCTATGCTCCAGTTCGCAAAATGATTGATGCCGGACTTCCTGTTGCTATGGCAAGCGATTTTAATCCTGGTTCGTCACCATCTGGCAACATGCAGTTTATACTTTCTTTAGGTTGCATCAAATATAAGATGACTCCCGAAGAAGCCCTCAATGCAGTTACAATAAATTCAGCCTATGCAATGGACGAAAGTGAGTTTCAGGGCAGTATTTGTGTAGGCAAAAAAGCAAATCTTTATATAACCAAACCAATTCCTACCTACGAGTTTATGCCTTATTCGTATGGTAGCAATAAAGTTGATACAGTTATCCTTGGCGGGAATATAATACTATAAATAAGTATTACGAATTAAGAATTATCTGTGATTTATTAGTGTTTTATTTAGTGTAATAAGTAGAGAATTACTATTAAAAATTTATAATGAAAATAATAATAATAAACGGCCCTAACCTAAACTTATTAGGTGTCAGGGAAACAGAAATATATGGAGATGCTTCATTTGAAACATATCTTCAGATACTAAGAAATGAATATAAAGATATCTCAATTGATTACTACCAAAGTAATGTTGAAGGTGAAATAATAAATAAACTCCACGAAACTGGTTTTAGTTATGATGGTATTATTTTAAATGCCGGAGGATATACCCATACTTCTGTTGCTATTGCTGATGCGATAAGTGCAGTTAATACTGATGTAGTTGAAGTACATATTTCGAATGTGTATAAGAGGGAAGATTTTAGACATACTTTATTAATTGCTTCTAAATGCAAAGGAAGTATCATAGGTTTTGGTTTGGAAAGTTATCGTTTGGCTTTACTTTCATTTATTCATGAAAAGTAAGTATCGTCTAATTCACTAAACTTAGTTTTCTTTTTTAGATAATATTCTACGACAATATTCTTTGTGTAGATCATACTTACATCTTTTTGATGTATCTTTTTTCTTTTCTTTCTATTGATATTATAGGAGGCATAAAAGCTTAAATGTGCCCTCAATACAGCATAAAGATCTTTATATCCACCTTCCGAAAGGAACTTAAGTGCAGCAATACCATCAAGAAACAACCGGACAAATATAACTTTATATAATTTGTTTGCCGGAAGGTTCTTGAATAAAAGATTAAAGTTGTTACGGAAGTTTAAAAATGTCTTTCTTGATGAATTCTTCGGTAAAGTGCCTCCTCCAACATGATATACTATTGAATCTGCACAATACATTATCTTATAACCTTCGTTCTTGAGTCTCCAGCAGAAATCAATTTCTTCCATGTGTGCGAAGAAATCATTATCTAAGCCACCATATTTATGATATAATTCAGCACGGACAAACATTGCTGCACCTGTAGCCCAAAATACTTCGCAATTATCATCATATTGTCCATTATCTTTTTCTAATGTATTAAAAAGTCTTCCTCTGCAAAAAGGATAACCATATTTATCAATAAAACCACCCGCTGCACCAGCATATTCAAACATCTCTTTTTGATAAAAGGATCTTAACTTAGGCTGGCAAACTGCAATGTTTTTATCAGAATCCATTAAATCAATTACAGGCTTAATCCAGTTCTCAGTAACTTCAATATCCGAGTTCAATAATACATAATATTCTGCTTCAATTTGTGATAAAGCATCGTTATATCCTTTAGAGAATCCACCATTGTTATCATTAATAATTATACGTATCTGAGGGAAATTGTTTTTTAGAAACTCAACAGAATCATCAGTAGAAGCATTGTCTGCAATAATAACTTCAGCATCATCGCTAATGTATTTTATTACATTAGGTAAAAATTGTTCAAGAAATTTCTTTCCATTCCAGTTAAGAATAACAATTGCAGTTTTAGTCATGTTTTAGTTATTAATGCGTTTTCGTTTCCATCTTCTATGCGACCAGAGCCAATTATCAGGATTTTTTATAATAAATTGTTCCAGATTTCTAACATACTTATCAGTGATTTCGTTTTCTTTTGTTTCTTTAGGATTATCAGTAATAAGTTTAAATTCTATTTCATAATACCCTCTTTTAGTTCTGGATATTGAAGCAAAAACGACTGCAAAGTTAAGAGTTTTTGCCATCTTTTCAGTACCTGTAAAAAAAGCTGTCTCCTGATTCAAGAAATTACACCAGTAATGATCACCACTTTCAGGTGGCGCCTGATCCCCAACAACCATATTAAATGTAACTTCATTCTTATGTTCAACAAACTTACGAAAAGATTGTTGAGCAACCACCGGAACAGCACCAAATCTGCCTCTTAACTTTTTTATATAAGCATCAAAATAAGGATTAGATTGCTGCTGATAAATGGAGAAAACTTTTATATTAAATATTAATGGAAAAACAATTCCGCTAAGTTCCCAATTCCCAGTATGCCCTAGCATGATAAAGGCACTTTTGTTTGCTTTAACTAAATCAGTGATTACTTCACCATTCTTAAACTTCAATCTTTTTGATAATTGTTCAGAACTTGCATGCGAACATTTAATGGTTTCCAATATAAGATCAGTCAAAGAACGAAAATACTTTCTTCTTATTTTCTTTAGTTCAATTTCAGATTTATTAGGAAAAGAATTTCTTAGGTTTGTGAAAACAACTTCTTTTCTATAACCAATAATATAGTATAAGATGAAATATAGGAAGTCGGAGAATACATATATCAATCTGAATGGTAGCAAAGAGATTAATCTTTGAAATAGTATGAATATATAAAAACCTATACGCATTAATATGGATTATAATTTTTACAAAAATAGCTCATAATTTTGTTATGAGCTATTTTTTTTTCAATAAAATAAAATTTATTTGATTAATGAGGATTATTAAATAGTTCACCGGCTCTACCTGCTGGTTTTGAATCGCCTGTATTTTCGTATAAATCATTGCTTCTTGAAAGTCGTGCTTCCCAATTCGGATCATAGATTTCGCCTTGCATATTTGAATGTATTAGTTCAAAGTCACCCAAGGCTAAATTTGGATTATAAAATACAAATTTCTTATTACTTAAAGTTTTACCTGAATAAAGTTTGTCAGGAGAAAGTGAAGAATTAGAAGTTCCAAATCTATTCATATAATCACTTTTAATAGAATAGTATTGCCATATCTGATATGGAACCGATCCCCAACCCCCATCAGTTAGACCTTTACTGGTTTCAAAAGGTCGATCAAAAATCTCGTTTGGTGGACCATACTGTAGATAAACTCTACCTCTATCTGTTTCGTATCCTTTCTTAAACTTATTGCCAAAGTTAGCATTAACTTTAGAAACTTCAATACTATAATTATGCCAAGCAGTTTCCGGGAATAAATTATCACGTTGAATCCAGAAGTTTAATAAGAATTGTTGCATAACGGTTAATTCTACTTTTTTAAGCTGATCATTTATAAAATATCTTTCTACTTCACTAGAGATAGGATATAAAGATTTAATGATCTCTCTCAATGAGTCTTTATCAGTAATTCTACCTGCGAATGTTTCTTCTATATTTACTGATTGAAGATCTTTAATCTCAAATTTCATACTTGGATTACTCCTTTGGAAACTAACTTTATTGAAAGTTAAAAGTAAATTTTCTTTGTCTCTAATCTCAATAACTAAATTATAATTTCCTGATGGAAGTTTTGTAATATCAAATTCTCCAAAAATAATATTAACAGGCTTAACTGATTCTCTTTTATTCTTAACAAAATCAATATTTGTTTTATTTGTCTCAGCAGTTTCAATATAATATTTCAGCAAAAACATCTCTCCTTTGCCAATTATTTTTTCACAATTATATAATTCTGAATAGAAAGTGATTTTTGAAACCTTTTCGGGATAAAAATCAGAAATGTAAGGAATAAGATCATATCCACTTTTAGAAATTATAGTAGGTTTCTCTGATTTTTTATAAGATTCAATAAACTCAACACCCGAAAGATTGATTTTATCTTCAGGGAATTCAATACTTACCTGGTTATTAGTTTTGAAAGCGGCGTCAGAACTATTTTTGTCTGAAATCGTGAATTCAAAATCATAAGTGCCATTTGGCAATACAAATCTTTGCTGATCAAGGAAGTTGAAATTTAAATTTGTTGTGTCTTCAACTTCTGTACTTAATAGGTTGTACTTCTTAAAATCTTTAACTATCTTATTTTGTTTAAAGATCATAGTTACTTCAATTGTAGCTTGAAATTTATTGTTAGTGTTCTTAACAAAATTTACACTTTTTCCATACACTGCCAGATATGTTTCCAGAAAAGGACCCTGTTCAGGTGAATAAAAATGTGCGTATACCAACGAAGCAACTAGTTTTTTTGCTTGTAAGACATTAGTATTAAAGAATAACAAGATGATTATAAAAGAAAATAAATACTTTTTCATAAGCTGTATTTTAATATACAAAATTACTAATAAAATCAGTTTAAAACAAATATAACTAAAAATAATTCTTTTCAAATCAGTTAAAGGTATTGTTTCTCAAGTTAACGGTTAGAT
>CAIWDQ010000108.1 GCA_903911455.1 uncultured bacterium | reverse complement strand
TAAATTATGAATTATGAATTATGAATGGAAAATTTAATGATAATTATGGGTCATGCTATCTTATTATTTGAACAATAATTATACGTCTTTAAATTTATTGTATTATGATTCTATTATTTATAATGGAAAAACGCCCCATTCATAAATCATAATTTAGAATTTATAATTTCTTTAAGAACTATTTCTTCAAACATGATACTTATCATATCATTTATTTTGCGTTGAGAGCAAATAAAGGAGTACTTTTGCTGTTCAATAATTAACAAATTAAAAATATGAAGAAACTTGTTATTCTTGGTGCCGGAACTGCTGGAACTATCATGGCAAACAAGCTAAGAAAGGCGTATAAAAAAGAGGAACTGGAGATAACTATTGTAGATCAGATTAAGACCCACTATTATCAACCGGGATTTTTGTTTATTCCTTTCGAAATGTATACCGAAAAGGAAATCACTAAGACAATAAGTGAATTTATCCCTAATGACGTTAAGTTAATCTATTCAGAAATTGATAGAGTGTACGGTGAAAACAATGAGGTTTATCATAAAGATGGTGTTGTTTTAAAATATGATTTCCTTATTATTGCAACTGGAACCAGAATTGATCCTGAGGAGACTCCGGGTATGAAAGATGAGCTTTGGTTTAAGAATATTTTCGACTTTTATACCATAGAAGGCTGTTTAGCTTTGGCTGATTTCTTCAAAACCTGGCAAGGAGGCGAGTTGGTTATCAATATCGCAGACATGCCAATCAAATGTCCCGTTGCACCTTTGGAATTCGCCATGTTAGCCGATGCTTTCTTCACTAAAAAAGGTATAAGAAACAAGGTTAATATTTCTTATGTAACTCCTTTGAGCGGAGCTTTTACCAAACCTAAGGCTTCAGCAATGTTAAGTGATTTACTTGTTAAGAAGAACATTAAGATTATTCCTGATTTTTATATTGAGAGAGTAGATAACACCACTAAAAAGATTATATCTTACGATGAAAAAGAGATAGCTTTTGATTGTCTGATAACTATCCCTGTGCATAAAGGTGATGCTATGATAGGTAGAAGTGGTTTGGGTGATGATATGGATTTCGCTCTTACTGATAAGTTTACATTGCAGTCAACTAAGTTCAACAACATCTTTGTAATTGGAGATGCTACCAACATTCCTGCTTCAAAGGCAGGTTCAGTGGCACATTTTGCAGCAGATGTACTTACAGAGAACTTTAAATGCGCTATGGAGAACAAACCTTTCACCGAAAGGTTTGATGGTCATGCTAATTGCTATATCGAAACGGGTTATGGTAAGGGAGCTTTGATTGATTTTAATTATGATACCGAACCTTTAACAGGAGTTTTCCCAATGTCTGTTATTGGTCCTTTCGCTTTATTAAAAGAATCAAGGATAAATCACTGGGGAAAGCTGTTTTTTAAGTGGATATACTGGAATATTTTATTAAAAGGAAGACATTTGCCTGTAAGTTCGAAGATGACAATGACAGGAAAAAAACTTTAATACAAAAATCATACAAAAAATAATTAACAAACAAATAAAAATTATACAAATATGGCAACAAAAACATTAGCAGGCGTTACAGTTGAAGTAAATGAAGAAGGTTATTTCTTAGATCCTTCAAAATGGACCAAAGAAATGGCAGTAGAAATTGCAAAAGAAGAAGGCCTTGAGCTAACTGATCAGCATTTTTTACTATTAGATTTCTTAAGAACCAGATTCGCAACAGGCGAGGCTCTAACAATTAGAGGCGTTGGTAAATCAGGCATCGTAGATATCAAAGGATTCTACGGATTATTCCCGGGAGCACCTATGAAGAAGGCAGCTAAGATAGCAGGCATCCCTAAACCTGCAAGTTGTATTTAATACTTATTTCAATCATTAAATAAAAAAGAAATAAACATGGAAAAAGAACAATATCCATTAAAAAAAGTCTGTATCATTTGCGCTAAAGGCTCAATTGAAGACGTATATGCAACCTTAGTTATGGCTAATGGTGCGGTGATGGAAGGAATAGAAACCAAAGTCTTCTTTACATTCTTCGGTTTGGATGCTATTACCACTAAACAGATGAAGAAATTGCATACCGCTACCGTAGGAAACCCTGCAATGCGTATGCCAGGCGGCTTAGCTTTCCCAACAATCTTAGGAATGATTCCGGGAGTGGAAGCAGGCGTTTCTAAAATGATGAAAAGTCAGATGGCAGCATTGGATATGCCTGATGTTGATGAGTTTTTGGACATGATAACCGCTGGTGGTGGCGAAATTTACGCTTGTAAACTTGCTGTTGAAATGTTTAAATTGAAAAAAGAAGACTTCAACGAGAACGTAAAGGATATAATCACTATAGGTGACTTCTACGGCTTGTGTGGAGGACAGGGAACTCAGATAATTTTTACCTAAGAGAGGCTTTTAGGAGTTTAGGCTATTAGACTTTTAGGTAAGAATATTATTAGACCTAACAGGTTTTTAAAACCTGTTAGGTCTTTTTTTTATAAATAGAATTCATAAAATAAACAAACAAAAGTACAGTACACACTTTTAATATAAGAGCTAATACTTTCCCAGATATTCTTCAAACTCTTTATTGTGTTCTATATAATACTCCTTCTATTCTATGAGCTTTCAAGGTAATAGTTTGAACTATACAGGTAATAGTGTGAAGAAAACTATTGCTTTTATGAAGAATATATCCACTTCTTTGAAGAAGTCACCTGGTTTTATGAAGAAGTCGGCCACTTTTATGAAGAAGTGCCCCGGTTTTACAAAAAGCTACTTTTCTCAATGAAACCAATGGTTTCAGAAATCACACTTTAAAAATAACAATAAAAAAAACTAAAATAATTCTCAACATAATAAAAATAATTCTCAACATAATAAAAAAAATACTCATCATAAATAAAAACATAATAATAAATATACATAAAATAATATGGAGCAATAAAGCTGTTATTAGAGTAAAAATGTGTAATTTTGCCTTTTTAAATAATAAGTTTAGATGAAAATATCTTACAAGTGGTTAAAAACATATCTGCCCGTTGACATTGCGCCCGAAAGAGCTGCGGAATTACTTACTGATTGTGGGTTGGAAGTGGAAAGTCTGGAAAAAATTGAATCAATAAAAGGCGGATTAGAGGGAGTTGTGGTAGGTGAAGTGAAAACTTGCGCCAAACATCCTGATGCTGACAAGTTAAGCATAACAACTGTTGACGTTGCTGCCGAAGAATTATTGCATATCGTATGTGGTGCACCAAATGTAGCTGCAGGTCAAAAGGTATTGGTGGCTACTATCGGCACTGTTATTTATAGTGGTGACGAGTCGTTTACGATTAAGAAATCTAAGATTAGAGGTGAGCTTTCCGAAGGTATGATATGCGCCGAAGATGAGTTAGGACTGGGAACATCGCATGCTGGTATCATGGTTTTAGATGCTGGTGCACAGATAGGTGCCAAGGCAAGAGACTATTTTAAGATTGAAGATGACTATGTGTTTGAAATTGGGTTAACTCCTAATCGTTCTGATGCAACTTCGCATATTGGTGTGGCAAGAGATTTGGCTGCTGTGATGAATAATCTTAAAGGTAGTACAACTAATATTGCTATTCAATATCCTTCAGTTGAAGATTTTAAGAAGGATAATAATAATTTACCAATTGATATTATTGTTGAAGACACTGTTGCGTGTCCGCGATATTCAGGCCTTACTATTACGGGTGTTGAAGTTAAAGATTCGCCGGATTGGCTTAAGAATAAGCTAAATGCCATAGGTCTACGCTCTATTAATAATATAGTGGATATTACCAATTATGTTCTTTTTGAAACCGGACATCCTTTGCATGCTTTTGATGCTGATATGATTAAAGGCAACAGAGTAATTGTAAGAAAACTGGCTAAAGGCATTAAGTTCGTGACTCTTGACGAAGTAGAACGAGAGCTTTCTGATGAAGATCTGATGATTTGCAATGTAGACGAAGGGATGTGCATAGCAGGCGTATTTGGGGGAGCTAAATCGGGCGTTACCTCTAATACAAAGAATTTATTTATTGAAAGTGCATACTTTGATCCTACAACAATCAGAAAAACTTCTAAACTACATGGATTAAAGACTGATGCATCATTCCGCTACGAGAGAGGTGCTGATCCAAACATTACAGTTTATGCGCTCAAACGTGTAGCTATGCTTATAAAAGAAGTAGCAGGAGGCACAATTTCTTCAGATATTATTGATGTGTATCCTACTGTTATTGAGAAGAAAAGCGTAGACATCACTTATACTAATGTTGACAGGCTTATTGGTAAAGTAATTGAAAGAGCTACCATTAAAAATATACTTTTATCTTTAGAAATTGAGATTAAATCTGAATCAGAAACAGGCTTAAGTCTATTAATACCAACCAATAAAGTAGATGTTACCCGTGAGGTGGATGTGATTGAAGAAATCTTAAGAATATATGGTTATAATAATGTTGAAATTGGGAATGAGCTTCATTCCAGCCTTGCATTTATTGCTAAACCTGATAAAGAAAAGATACAAAATCTTGTTTCGGATTATCTAACCGACAATGGTTTCACTGAGATTATGAATAACTCTTTAACGAGTTCGGATTATCTTAATAAAGTGAATGATTATAATGCAGAAAGTAATGTAAAAATCCTAAATCCTTTAAGTAAGGAGCTGGATGTTATGCGACAGACGTTGCTATTTGGTGGATTGGAGACACTTAATTATAATATCAACCGTAAGATTACGGATATTAAGGTATATGAGTTTGGAAACACCTATGTATTTAATAAAGACCATGCTCCCGAAGCCAATGTTACTAAAAAATACTCTGAAGAAAAACATCTTTCTATCTTCCTTAGCGGGAAAAAACAAGTAGAATCGTGGAGTAATGCTCAGGAGAATGTTGATTTCTTTTATTTAAAAGGATATGTATATAATATTCTCAAAAGACTTAGGATAGATGTTACAAAACTTGCAGTAAATAAGACAACTTATCAATATTTTAGTGAAGGCCTTGACTTAGTTGCCAACAATAATAAAACTATCGTTAGCTTTGGTAAGTTAAACTCTAAAACACTAGCAGGATTTGACATTAAGCAATCTGTATTCTATGCAGATTTTAACTGGAATAATATTATAAAAATGCTTTCCGCAAAAGAAATTGAGTTCACCGAGATACCTAAGTTCCCAGAGGTTCGCCGTGACTTAGCTTTGCTTGTAAATAAAGAAGTAGAATTTGGTGAAATAGTAAAACTTGCTTATCAGGTTGAGAAAAACCTTTTAAAGAAAGTAAATTTGTTTGATATTTATGAAGGCGATAAACTGGAAGCAGGAAAGAAATCCTATGCAGTTAGTTTTATTATTCAAGACACTGATAAGACGTTAAACGAAAAGCAAATTGATAGCATAATGTCTCGCCTAATTAAGACTTATACTGAGAAATTAGGTGCTACCTTAAGATAACTTTCTATATTACGGATACTGTGAAGAAGAAGGAGAGACTTAGGGTCTAAGAGACAGACATAGTCTCGCTTTCTACTAGTCTCTCTATCGTAGTATCGTTAAGCTTCCATGATAATTTAGAACTCTTCCATCATTCTTATTAGTAGCTTTCGCAACATAATAATAGGTGCCGTCAGCTACATTAGCACCGTTGTGCTTTCCATCCCAGTTGTTAGGATAAACATTACTTTCATATACC
>CAIWDQ010000107.1 GCA_903911455.1 uncultured bacterium | reverse complement strand
CTTAGTAGTTATAATAATACTTCTTATTATTTTTAGAATCTCACAAGCATCATTAGATATTCCTATAAATTCTTTTTCATTTAAATAATTTGTTTCTTTTAAAAGTTCTAACCAATAAATTGATTCATCACATTCTTTTTGTGCAACAGATAGTTTATGAATAAAATCAGGAATACTTTGAGCATTTATTGCTTCACGAACATTAGCTCCTATAGAAGTACCTGAACTTAAAAGTTGCTTACTAAGTACAAATTCTTTTCGTTCGGAACTTAATAGTTTATATAAATTAACAATCCGAATTGCGAATTGAAAACTCTTTGTCTTAATAACATTTTGTTTTTCATTCATAATTCATAACTCATAATTTATAATTCTAAAACTCTGCGTTCATTGGGGTTCTTGGGAATGGTATCACGTCTCTGATGTTTGACATACCTGTTACAAATAAAATCAAACGTTCAAAGCCTAAACCAAAGCCACTATGAGGTGCAGTACCGAAACGACGTGTATCTAAATACCACCATACATCCTTTTCAGGGATACCCATTTCAGTAATACGTTTCAATAGTTTCTCTAAGTTCTCTTCACGTTGCGAACCTCCGATTATCTCACCTATCTTTGGAAATAAAACATCCATAGCACGAACTGTTTTACCATCTTCATTCATCTTCATGTAAAATGCCTTGATGTCTTTAGGATAGTTTGTAAGTATAACTGGTTTCTTGAAATGTTTTTCAACTAAATATCTTTCGTGTTCTGATTGCAAATCAACACCCCATGAAACAGGGAACTCAAACTTTTGTCCTGAAGCCAATAATATTTCAATACCTTCAGTATAATCTAATCTTACAAAATCATTATCAACAATAAAGTTCAAACGAGTAATCAATTCTTCATCATACATCTTGTTTAAGAACTCAAGATCATCAATACAATTAGTAAGAGCATAACGAATCAGATATTTAAGGAAGTCTTCTGCTAAATCCATATCATCCTGAATCTCACAAAAAGCAACTTCAGGTTCTATCATCCAAAACTCAGCAAGATGTCGTGGAGTATTAGAGTTCTCTGCTCTAAAAGTAGGCCCAAAAGTATATACATTAGATAAAGCCATTGCACCTAATTCAGCTTCCAACTGTCCTGAAACGGTTAGATTAGTTTCTTTACCAAAGAAATCCTGTTTGTAATCAACATGTTTTTCTTCGTTTAAAGGAGGATTCTGAGCATCTAAAGTAGTAACTCTAAACATTGCACCTGCACCTTCGGCATCACTACCGGTTATGATTGGTGTATGTAAATAATAAAAGCCATTATCATTAAAATACTTATGAATAGCAAAAGCCATTGCATGACGAATGCGCAACACTGCACCAAAAGTATTGGTACGAGGACGAAGATGAGCTATTTCTCTAAGAAACTCTAAGGTATGACCTTTCTTTTGCAAAGGATACGTTTCAGCATCTGCACTACCATATATTTCAATAGCTGTAGCTTGAATTTCTACACTTTGTCCTTGTCCTAACGATTCAACTAATGTACCATTTACATTAATACATGCTCCAGTAGTTATTAGTTTAATAACTTCTTCGTCAAAGTTTGCAAGATCTAATACAATTTGTATACTATGTACAATTGAACCATCATTTAATGCAACAAATGCCACATTTTTGTTGCCTCTTTTGGTTCTTACCCAACCTTTAACGTTTACAATTGTGCCAATGTCTTCAGCTTTATGTGCTTTAAGCAAATCTTTTATTGTTCTTCTTTTAATTTGATCCATTTTAGTTTTAATATTTAATATGAACTATTAGTCTTATTAAGTTGTTTTCTTAACCTTTTGATAAGTTATTTAACAGCTTAAAATGATTTTTGTATTGAGGATGCAAAATTAATAAATTAAGCTTAATAATTTTGATTAATTTTACAAACTGAAAAATGAGTACAAATTTAGACATATTACCTTTAAATAATTGGATAGAAACCGATGGTTTCCCACTTGTTATATGTGGTCCTTGCAGTGCCGAGAACCGCGATGATCTTATTAAAGTAGCTAAAGATATTGCTTTAATACCACATGTAAAGATATTCAGAGCCGGTATTTGGAAACCACGCACGCGTCCTGATGGCTTTGAGGGTGTTGGAAACATAGGTTTGCAATGGCTTAAAGAAATTAAATCACAAACTAATCTTTTAACTACTGTTGAAGTTGCTAATCCCTCGCATATAGAGCAATGTCTTGCAAATGATGTGGATGTTTTGTGGATTGGAGCCCGTACTGTAGGCAATCCTTTTTCAATGCAAGAGATTGCGGAAACACTTAAGGGTGTTGATATTCCGGTTATGATTAAGAATCCTTTGAATGCTGATCTAAAACTATGGATAGGTGCTTTTGAAAGGATGAACATGGCAGGTATTAAGAAATTAGTTGCTGTGCATCGCGGCTTTTATGCTTATGATGCTAAGCCTTACCGCAATGCTCCCATGTGGGAGATACCGATTGAACTTAAACGTATTGTGCCTAACCTTCCTGTGATATGCGATCCCAGTCATATTGCAGGTAACCGCGAATTGCTTTCACTTATTTCACAAAAGGCTTTAGATTTGGAGATGGAAGGGCTGATGATTGAAGTGCATCCTGATCCTGACAAAGCTTTAACCGATGCTAATCAACAGATAACGCCTGATGTATTTGCTGCTTTAATTGAATGTTTGATTATTCGTAAAGAAAAAGGCAACAGGGAGTTTGAGAGTAAGCTGGAGGAACTTCGTGCTGTTATTGATGGTATTGACGACGAACTTGTTCGTATCCTAAAAAAGAGAATGCAGGTGGTGAGCGAAATTGGTAAATATAAAAAGGCTAACAACGTTACTATCCTACAACTTAGGAGGTGGAATGATATTATAAATGATCGTATGAAGAAAGCAGATAAGATGGGTTTGAATAAAGATTTCCTTGAGAGTATTTTAATGCTTATTCATGATGAATCAATACAGATACAGACTGATATTTTTAATAAAGAAGAATAATAATTTTAATATTATTTTAG